>JAFGDI010000258.1 GCA_016932145.1 Sedimentisphaerales bacterium | reverse complement strand
GATGGTAATACCATTTTCATTGCCGGCGGCGACGACAGAAAGATCAAGCAAGGGCAGCTTTATTTGGTCAGAGATATACCCGAACCGATCATTGACCCGCTTACCGGCGACAAACTCGGCGACATACCCGGCAGAGTTATCGGACAAGTTGAGATCAAAAGCGTTCTACAGAAATACTCTGTCGGAAGAATAATATCTGGCTACGACTACAAGATCGGACAGGTGTTATTCAATACCGAAGAAGAACCAGCTCTGGGATTACCAGATGTAAACAGGTTTAAAAATAGTAAACTGGACAACTCCGATATCAGACCAATTGAGACTATGGACTGATTAAGAGCTTGCCTTACTATTACTCAGGTCAGGCCATGTGGTCAATGTTTGTGCCCTTTTTCACTACCCTGGTCAGTACCACTGAAGTATTAGCAACCATATCGCCAGACCTCTGTTTGCGAGGTGAGATGATAATAAGTATCAATGTCAGAGGAAATATATAAGGTACTAATTCAAAGATGCGATATACATTTCGCAGTAATATCCGCCAGAAACTAATTCTATTCACTGCAAGAGTTCTGCTATCAACCACCTTCAAACCAAAAAGCATTTTACCCGGCGTAGCAGACAGCAGCCACTCAAATAAACTAAAATATACTATCATCACTGCATAGATCAGAACATAGAATAATAACAGGAAATTCACATCTATATTTACCTTGCCGGTCATCTCAAAGGGATTGGGCAAATTCTGCATAGTAAACAATAGTTGCTCCAGGTCGATAACACCGAGCATATTGAGAACTTTCATAAGGGACTCTACCACAAAGAGCATTAAGATAAAATCAACTACAAAGGCCGGGAATCGCAAACCCAGCGGGCTGGGAACACCAGAGGGATTAACCGGCAACGAACCAACTGTCATCGACCTGCGGAAGCACAGGATAGTAGTCAACACAACTATCGCCGGGCCAACCAAAGCTGCGATCTGCACATACATATTTTCAGACACATCAGAAACACCCATATTATAAGAAACAGCAACATCTCCGACTCGGGCGCCATCAAGCTCATATTTCTGTACACTAATTAAATTATCGGCATAAACCGCCAGTGCCAGATCACTGTCACAGCCCAGAAATGCACAATTATCAGGTGTAACCAAAGGCAATACATCTGTCTCAATTCTCACTCTGCTGCCCAATAAATCATTAGCAAAAACCGAGGCGTAATATTCCATACTGCCAGGATTATCCTGAGAAAGAATAAATACTACCGAACGATTTGCCGTTATAACATCGGCCAGACCATATTCAATATCGCTCTCGCCGCCAACTGTCAGCTCTTTATAAGCCACTGCCCCTTCTACGACCTGACCGCACAACAGCTTACCCAGCCGGTTAACTCCTGCCAGATACAAACTGTCATTATAACTGAATATCCGGGCATCTGCCATCAGGTCTGATTCTGACGACACCGGGGCTGTCAGAACCGGAACCCATTTCTTGCCGGCCAGCTTAAATACCGCATATTCATCAGCTCCACTTGCCAGCAAATATAGCTCACCGCCAAATGAGATAGCATCTAAGGGCTCATAGCCCCTATCAAAATTCTGGTATGTTATGCCGCCCTGAACAGAATAACCCAAAACAGTACCATTATCAAAAAACACGACCACTGAGCCATCATGGACCGTTCCAATTGATGGCCTGCCCAGATATGAGCCCAGATAAAGACTTCGGGCCGGATCACTGCTCTGGGCATAATAGACAGAAAACTCATCTGCATCACTCTGACCAGGATCTATAAGATAATATATTTCGCTCAAACCACCCTGAGCCCAAAAACCGGGATTACGAGATATACTCTCCTGACCATAGCTCAATGAGCCGGTCAAAAAAAAGACAAACGATATAACAATTATACTAAAGACTTTTTTCATTTAAGTTTTTTTTCTTTCGGAATTTATTCTTATTCACAATCAGCATCAAGCTGATCATACTGGCGGGCCTTCTCTGCTGCAACCCGGAAAAGCAAGGCTCTGTCAACAGTGTCTGGTTTGAACTTATTAAGCTTCACCGCCAGACGGGCCTCTCTGTCATAATAATTAATAACAATTTCACCTGGCAATAAAGCATCACCCAGAGAACGGTATTTATCCAGATGGCTCTCTGCTACCAGCCGGCCCGAACGGGCGTATATCCTGATAATACGCGGAACACTATTGAACCGATCAAAAGATATCTCATGCAGATACAACACTTCATCAGTCGGGACAGTGTATTCCACAATATTATAATTGTCAGTTACCTTGAACGACTGAACCTTATCGATAGCAATAGACTCAAGTGACAGGCTCTCCAGCAGAGTATGTATATCAACTGGCATAGCATCACTACACTCTTTGCCTATATTGACATGATAACCCCATGAACCGCCGCCGTCGTCCGTCTCAGAATACAAACCGTAAATAGTCTCATCTGAGACCACTACCAGCAGTTTTGATTTCAAGGGCGAATCGAACTGCATATAGAGTCTGGGCAACCCACCATCTGACAGCGAGGGCACATAAAACATCTTGCCACCCGAATCACTATGCTTGCTTTTATCTTTGCCTGTACCCAGCTCGCCGCTCCAGCCGCCCAGCGAAGCATAAAACGGAACGACAGAATTTACCTGAGCATTGTAACTGCCCAATACTTCACCTAGCGACAACACCGGCGGCAAAACCACTGGACCTGCCGTCTGACAACCAACCATCTGTAAAAACACGACAAGCAAACAAACAGAAACACTTAAACCTCTGGCTCTGTGCATTATACCTCGTTCTTTTTTCGGCTTAGCGATCATAAATGCTTCTCCGGCATCACTGACAGATATTTGTAATATCGTAACAGGTAACAGCTATACAATAAATTACAGCTTCTCTATTATTCGGAATAATCTCCAGATCAGTCAAAATCACCGTTCAATATCGTGCCCAGCTCCTGAGATACTTCTTTAATCTTCTCATCGTCAAGATGCGGATTAATAACATCAACCAGATTAGGATTCTTTACCTGCTTCATCTTCCATACTTCCTGGCCATCGACCAGTTCAGAAGTTTCATATCTCAGTATTTTCTTCCTCATCAGGATAAGACAAAGAACAAAGCGGAAATTTATCTTACGGGCATCTGTCTCACCTTCCAGCCGGACAAATACATTTTGCAATATGTCATTATCAACCAGCAATCTGGTTTTCTCTTCTTTCACCGGCACCCGACTTTTCCAATAGCAAAATACCGCCGGCTTATGCTCCTGCCAATATTCGCTACTATAATCAACCCGATCAAACCCTGTATCTGTCTCTACTAAGGCAGCATAATATTCTTCTCCGGCAGCAAGCTCCCTCTCTGTGCCGAAACATTTACTGCTGGTCCTTTGTACTTTCCATTCTTCCATCTGTTCTTCTGGCCGGCCTCGATACCTGATTCAGTTCAATCGCCAGCCGATTCCTTTCCCTGTGTCTGGGCCTGTATTCTCATTCTCTCTCCCCGAATTATCAGCCGATTACTATCTACCTGACCTGCTGCCTCTAATTCAAAATCCCAGTTATGCTCATCTACCAGATCAACTGGCAACAGGCACTCAGAGAAAAAGTCTAATACCGGCCACTGATAGAACGGGGTCGGGGTTTCAACTGAGGTCAACACCGGCTCGTAACCTTCCTTACGCAATACTACAGAATACTCACCATACCAGGTAAAGGGTACTGTTATCGGGGTCGAACCTATCTCCTGATCATTAAGCCATACTACCGCACCTGGTGGATTAGAGGTAACCTTGATCAATCGCTCTACACAACCTGTTACCAAAGTCAGCATAACAAACATCATTGTCATACTAAGGGTAATTTTCACTGCTGATTTCAAATCTTTGTTTCCTGGTTCCAATAAAGGCTATATAACACGGCTCCGCTTAATGCCCGACTCAGTTCAATGACGATTTTTAACCTTCAGCCCCAGCATACTAAGAGAATCTCTCTCTACTATGCCCCGTAGTTGCTCACGAGGAATCGCCGGCAATACAGAATCACGAGTGATCTTATTGAGGTTGTAAATAAATTCCACCGCATCAGAGACACTATAATTCGGGAAATCGCTGCCAAAGAGCAACTTATCTATTACGCCGTATTCATAAGCTACGGTTAATGACCGGTAAGCCTGGAAGGGTTTATCGGTAAGCCCGGCTATATCGGCATAAACATTTTTATGCTTGGCCAATATCGCCACAGTTGACTCCATCCAGGGGAACCCCATATGTGAGATAACTATTTTAAGCTCCGGAAACTCACGAGCCACTTCATCAATACCATCTGGGCTGGCCAGATTCATCGTTGCCTGGGCTGGCTGACGAGTACCATAGAGGAAATAGACCGGCATATTATGCCGCTCTGCCTTCTCATATAACCGACAAGCCTGACTATGGAACGGGTGAAAACCCTGACACGACGGACTTAAGGTTATACCTGACAATATGCCATTATCTATTATGCGGTCCAACTCGGCTTCACTACCCTTGTTCATGGGGTCAAGACCGGCAAAACCGATAAGGCTCTCGGGTTGAGCTGAAACATAACTACTTATAAAATCATTAGATATCTCACAATTAAGCAACTTACTCACAAAACCCAGCACTATTGAAACATCGGCCGGACCTACACCTGCCTGATGCTCTCCTGAACTGATATGCTCTGCAGCGAACTCCTGTGGAAGCAAACATGTGAAATCTCTGGCCTTACCTAATACTTCCTGAGAGGGCCAGATATGACTGTGACAATCTATTATCATAGTATTTACTTATCTATCTCGATATCTGAAATTATCGGCCGACATAACTACCTGTCTGGCCTGAAATTATATAAACAGTTAAGCCCCTTAAGGCGGGCCGACACATAAGTATAGCCCTAAACGGCCCTAATTGAAAGTAAAAACGCCCCCACGACACCACCTTTGAGCAACTGACTTTGCCTGACTATGCCTCCATGCCTATGCAGCCTGTCAATACGCCGGTTCAGATGAGCTCGTGATTGTAGGTATCTATGGTTATTCCGTCATAACTTGCATTAGATATTGCAGTTATCCACAACGAACTCGAACCGGTATTTTTTACCGCATGAGGAGTATAAGGTGGTATCAGTATCGCCACCGACTCACCGGCAGCAAATTCCCGACATTGGGGCGTGTCGTCCGGACTGTCAGACCAGTAAAATTGCCAGCTATCTTCGCCCGCTACCAGCATAACCTCCCAACGATTATCATGCCAGTGATTACCGCGAATAAAGCCAGGCAATATCTCTGCCAGATGCGTTTCGGCTATTATGCCGTCCAGAAAACTCAATGCCGCCACAGGTAAGGAGTACACCCGACCTCGCTGATCGGCCCGTGGCGTAAGCGAAATTATCTGGAGCGTTTCCATTTGTCAGCCTTTCATTGCACGACCGGCATCAAATACCGACAGATTCAGGTCAACGAACTGGGGCTTAACACAACCTCTGATCGCCTTATGCCAGGCTTCCACCGGTAAGTCAAGGTTATTTGACATGGCACCCAACAAAGCGACATTAGCCGCCTTGATATTACCGGCCTGTGAGGCCAGCTTGGCAGCATCAAGCATTATAAGGCGTTTAAAACTGCTGCTTATTTTCTCATCTATGCTATCGGGGTACTTTGCCGCTCCCATTGACACCGTTACCGGAGTTATTGTCTGGGTACTGACAACCGCCAGACCATCATCGGCCAGAAGGTTACTATAACGCAATACTTCCATCTTCTCCAGTGAGACCAGCACGCGAGCTGTGCCCACAGAGACCAGCGGACTATACACTTTTTTGCCATAGCGGATCTGGGCTATTACTGAACCGCCCCGCTGGGCCATACCATGCACTTCGTTAGTCTTAACATCATAACCGGCATGCATTGCCGCCGAAGCTGCTATCTCACTTGACAGCAATATTCCCTGACCGCCAACACCTACCAGGACAATACTCTGAACATCACTATTAGACATAAATCTTAACCTCTATCTTCATTTGCTGGGCAAATGGCCAAAGTGATCCTGACCCGGTCAGGGGCCAGGAAGCACTTATTACTTATTCTATCTTACTTTTTAACCTTACTGATACAATCCGCCGGACATACCTGATGGCAGACACCACAGGCAAAACACAATACCGGGTTAATTGTCGGCTTTTCGCCGCCACCATCAATCGCCGGGCAACCGATCTTGGTACAAAGTTTACAATTCTTACACTTATCCTGATCGATCTGATACGGACTGTCTATCTTAGGCCGCTCTTTCAGCGGGCAGGTAGCACGAGAAATGATCAAGGACGGCTCATCGGCCTGCAAATCTTCAGTCACCACCTTATTAGTAGCCT
>JAFGDI010000257.1 GCA_016932145.1 Sedimentisphaerales bacterium | reverse complement strand
GTTAGCTTATCGATTTATATAATAACCGTAAATGGTTAACTATATATCATATTTATGCTGCGCATAATTGCGTTACTTATTATTGTAACCGCAAAGGGTTACCTATTTGTTTTTTTGGCTGCCGGGCGGGTTGAAATTCAGGAATATAGATTTGCCAGATATTTTGCAGATATTTTGGGAAATAAATTAAAATTCATAAAGTGTTTCATTGCAGGTTTTTATGTCGGTTCTTTGGGTTTGGGTTAAAAATAATTGGTGTATTATATAGTAATATGGAATCCTGATATAGAGGACATGTTGCCCAAAGCAGGGCAAATTGCTTTATTACAATTGTCTGCATGTCTGATGCAGTTGATGAGAATACATGGATAATGATAAGAAACAATATATTAGTTTACTGACCGCCAATTATTGCAGGATCAGCTCTTATATCTCATGTCTGGTGCCAAACCATAATGATTCAGAAGATATAATGCAAGAGACTACCTCTTTAATGTGGGAAAAGTTTAACACCTATCAACCAGGAACAGATTTTTTGGCCTGGTCGCTGGCTATTGCCAGGTATAAGGTATTATCCTACAGGAGAGATAAGGCCAGAAGCCGTCTTCAGTTTGATGAAAATGTCATGGACTTGATAGACAATGTCAGTAAGAATAAGCAGTATAATGAGCAATCGACTGCTAAGATAAGTTTTCTAAAAGAGTGTATCCGGAAACTTACTAAAAGTGAGTATTTGCTTATAAGTCTGAAATATTCCCAAAACTATACCAATAAAAAACTAGCGGGAAGAACGGGCGTTTCTGTAAATACAATAAGCAGGCATTTAGCAAGGATATATCATAACCTCTCGGTATGCGTGAATTACAAGATGAGGTCGGTTAATGAGTAATATATTTGAAAAATACAGAAACTTACGGGCATTGATCTGTGAGGCTAATGAAGGGACTATTACACCAGATGGAATGGCAGAGTTAAATACTATTCTGGCTAATGACCCGGAGGCAGTAGAATATTATGTTGATATGATCGATATTCAATCTCATGTTAAGGCTATTCTGTCAGATGCAACGATAGAATCCAGTGTATATAAAAAAGATGATGACAGTCTGAAGTTGTTGCTTAAGCTGGCGGAAAATGAGGACAATGCATTTCCGGTAGAATTGCCTAAGGGAAAGCCTGAATTAACAGTGGTCGCAGCCAAGACTGTAAAAGAGGGCAAATGGCTCAATTTCTACAGATATTATAGTATGCTGGTTTCAGTTGCTGCGGTGCTTATGGTATTATTAATTGTATATGCCAATGTTTTTCCAGCGCAATTGTCGCAGCCGGTAGCAATAGTTACAGACCAGCTCAATACGAAATGGGCTTCTTCTTCATCGAAATTACAAAATGGTCAGCGGATATTAACAAATCAGTTGCCATATAAACTGGAAAAGGGCATATTGCAGTTTTCCTATGATGATGGCGTTGATCTGGTTATTGAAGGCCCGGCAGAGTTTGTGGTGGAAAAGAAAGGATTGTTCCTTAATTACGGCCAGTTATATGCCAGCGTTACTGATGTAGGCCGTGGTTTTACGGTGGATACGCCTAATAATAGATTTATTGATCTTGGTACAGAATTTGGTGTTGCTGTTGCTGAAAACTCTATGTCAGAACTGCATGTATTAAAAGGCCAGGTGCAGTATTTCTCCGGGGGATCGAGAGCCTCGAAGAAAAGCATGGTTTTACGGGAGAATGATGCCCGGAGGTTTGACAGTCATACCGGAGATATTATACCGATACCAGTTGCCAGCCATCAATTTGTCAGATATGTTGACTCCAGCTCCGACTTTGTCTGGCGCGGGCAGGATAAGCTGGATCTTGTTGCTCTTGTTTCTAATAAATGGGTTCCGCTGCAAGTGGGAGATGCTATAGGTATTGATCCGGCCCGGGGCAAATATGTATCGATCGATTTCAATGACAGATCTGTTAGCAATAATGTATATTTACCATTTAATGCCTCTGAATATATAGATGGTGTATTTATCCCTGATGGCGAAAAGGGAGAAGTAACTATAACCTCCGCAGGTGATACCTTTGTCTGCCCTGACACCAGTGGTGGATTCAGTCAGAATATAGCTTTATATAGAAGCGGCGTGGTAAGGGCAAAAGACAATATCTCACCTGTTATTTTTAATGGTGTTAATATAGAGGATAGTCCTCATTCTATTATGTGTTTACATAGTAATTGTGGTATTACTATCGACCTGCAGGCGGTTATGAGTTCGCTGCCTGATAGCGAGCTGTCTGGTTTTAAGACCACAGGCGGTATAACAGAATATGTAGATGGTTTAAAAGGCAGGCAGGCAGATGTAGATTTCTGGGTGCTGGTTGATGGCAAGGTCATGTACGAGAGGAAACTTCTTAAAATAAAAGATGGTACTATTAATCTGGATATTAAACTTGGTAAAGATGCTCGTTTCCTGACCTTTATTGTAACTGATGGTCTGAGAGAAACTGACAATAATAAAGATAATATCTGGGCAAATGACTTTTTCTATCTGATCGATCCAATTCTGGAGATCGTAAGGGTGGACGATTGAGTAAGGAAAAGAGGTTGTAAGTAAGCGGCGGATTCGGGCTTTGCTCTGGCTATTTTTAAAGCTGGCTTTGCCTGCGAAGCTATCTTCATTATTAAAGACATCTATCATGTTTCATGTATATATAATTGGCGGCTGGTCGTGAACGGTCGCATATTTCATATTTTTGGAAAAGGAAGAAATGATGAAAAGATTAAGTATTTTATGTATGGGCTTTATGTTAATGTCCAAAGTCTTGTTTGCTGATCCAATTTTTAGCGATTCGTTTGAATATAATGATTGGAATGAAGCAGTTGCCGCAGGATGGTCAGTATCATATGGTAATAATGCGGCCACAGAGGTGTCATTTGTGACTTCAGCACCCAATGCCGCTGGTGTTACAGATGGTGCCAAGGCATTGAAGATCGATGTGCCGGGCGATTCGACTAATATGGGTATAATTCATCCCTTTGCCTCAACTTTGCAGCGTGAATGGACTCTTAGTTTTGATTGGTATCTTAGCGGAACCAGTACCGGGGAATTGCCTGAAACTGGTATGCGTACCCAGGTAAAGGTGAAAAGCAGCGTTAACTCAGATGAAGTGGGTTTCTGGATCCAGTATAATAGTGATGGCGGCAATGTGTATCCAAGAACACTTGATTTTATAGTGAATACTGCTGCCGGGGGCAATAGTAACTGGATAAGGATCGACAAGCTGTATAATGCCGGCGAGACACCCACAGGAGATTTCCCATTTGCATTGCAAAACGGCTGGAATCATTTCGTGCTGACATCAAAAGCAGATGGTGATCTTGATACCCTGACAGTCACAGTAAACAGCAAAGAGATCTATTCAATGACTGGTGCTTATGGCATAGCGATGGATCAGGTACTGCTGGGCTACTGGAACAAAACATATGTCAATAAAGATGGTTATTTTGACGATCTGAAAATGTCAATCGGTTCGATCTGGGGGGCACACGACCCTTCTCCGAGCAATCAGGTTACACGAGTTCTTCCTACAGACACATTGACCTGGCAAGCCGGGCTTGACCCTAATGATCTTACAAGAGTAAGTCCGAAAATTAAGACACATTATGTCTGGCTCAGCAACGGTGATGTGGGCGATCCAAACCTGTTCCTTGTTGACACAATTGCTGTTACCGATTATAGCGACCCGTCGGCAGGTTGTAGTTATACACCGGCAACTGCACTGAATTATGACAGTACCTATTACTGGATGATCGAAGAAGGCCTTGACAATGGTGCAGGAGGTGTTTACCCTGCCGGTGATGCCAACAATCGGACACAATTGCCCTGGAGCTTCCAAACTATGGCTACAGTACCGGTTATCACATTGCAACCAGTTTCTGTGAAAGTTGATTCAGGCATGGCAGCTCAGTTGAATATTGGATATGCATCTGTATCTACAGTTACTAATGTCACATGGTATAAAGATGGTTCTCCATTGGCAGCAGGTGGTAATGTTTCGATCGTATGGGACCAGAGTTCATCTGTATTGAGCTTCAGCAATGTTGACAGTGCTGCTGAGGGGGAATATTATGCGATCGTTTCGAATGGCAATGATTCAGACCCGTCAGATACAGTGGTCCTGACCACTAAGAAGCTGTTGGCATGGTATAAATTTGAACAGGATTTTTCTGATTCTGCCGGTTCTAATAATGGTACAGTGTCAGAAGGAGATATGGACTATGTTGCCGGTAAGATAAGCAGTGATGATCAGTCTTATGCTATTAGTCCAAACGGCACAAATTATGCTACACTGACAACTGATGCCTATCCTAAGGCAGGTTTTGGCAATGGTCTTGATGCATTTACTTACAGTTGCTGGGTTAATGTTGATCCAGGTGAAAAAGGTATTCTCTTTGGCTCTTTCAATTCAACTACAGCTACCAGCGTTCGTGTTACTGTTAGTAATGGAGTTAATGTTTACCTGAGACAGGATGGTGGTTTGGCCATCAATCCTGCAACTGCCCCTCTGGCTGCTGATAGTAACTGGCATTTCATAACGGTGACCTATGATGGCTCACTTATGAAGGTATATGTCGATGGTGTCGCACAAAAATCAGCGACAAACATATTAACAAACTTTGCTAACTGGGAATACCCCATGGTGATCGGTGCCGTAAATTACAGAGGCAGTATTAATGACCGCTATAACGGCCAGCTTGATGATCTCAAGATATATAACTATGCATTTTCCAAAGATGAAGTTGCCCAGTCATATCTCTCTGTAGAGGGTGGCTGGATTTGTGATTCTGAACAGCCGGAATTGGTTTATGACCTGGATAATAACTGTCAGGTTGATCTTGGCGATTTCGCAATATTTGTCGTAGAGTGGCTGGATTCCAATCGTATTTACGCTCAATGAGCAGATAGAGCAAGGCTCTGAAAATGCTATTGTAATGAATTATTCTGAGGAATAATGTAAAAGATTAACGAGGAATTGACTGATATAATAGCAGTCAATTCCTCTGTTTTTTTCCGAAAGCATCTCTGGTGTGTCTTATTTGCGTTTTTTCGCCCGGGTTTAAGATAACCGCTACAATATCATAGCGGCAGGGGTGTTTTTGCAGGCGAAAGCGGTTAATGAAGCTGCGAGCGGTTCTGATTATATGCCTTTGTTTTTCTGCGTCAACCGCCTGTTCTGCGGTATAAACACCTTCCCGACTGCGGGTTTTAACTTCGATAAAAACCAGTTCGGGGCCATCCTGAGCTATAATGTCTATTTCGCCGGCATTATCGCGATAATTCCTTTTCAAAATTCGCATTTTCGCCTGGCGACGCAAATAGCCTGCCGCCAGCGTTTCGCCCCGTTGGCCAAGCCTGATATGTTCTGGCTTAGACCTGAAGGTAAATATCTTGTGTAATAGTTTACTAAGCATATGATCCGGAACCCTCAGTACGAATGTCCGGTTTTCAGGCTCATTGCCCCAGTGGGGCATATAGCGACGATCTCTTGTGCAATTTCCACAGAGAGGTCGTTTAGTGTCATTCCCAGCGGTGCGACAACACGAGTTTCATAGCCGCGTCCGGTAAATGACAGTGCCTTTTGCGGATCCTGTGCTGATATTTGCAGGCAAAGACCGCATTTAATGCACTTGCCCGGCTCATAGATCAGGCCATTATTCTGTGTGAGTTCTATATTATAATTTTTTCTCTGAGCCAGACGATAGCTTTCGGGTTTTGCCCCCAGTGCGGCACATTGCTGCCGCAGACGACAGGTATCAGCAGCCCGGCAATCGCAACCGAGGCAATCACCGGCCTGACCTGGCTCTTTGGCATTATTATGTTTATGGCGGTCATTGTCGTTCAGCGAATTTCGCAATTCTACTATTTTCTCCAGCTCTTGTTCGCTGAATTTTCCAATTCTGACATTAAAAGGCTTTGCCGCACCGGTTACCGGCTGACCTGTCAGTAATTGCCTGATAGCTATGGCTGCTTTATGGCCGCTGGCAACGGCTCGAACGGCCATTTTGCCAGTCTGGTTTATTCCGCCGGCAATAAAGATATTGGCGAGTTTTTTGTTGCCGGTTAAATAGCCGCTGTTAGGGTCAATTTTGATATCACGGTCACCGGCTCGAGTTTCCTTATTTCGGCATTCATCTAAGAGAGTATCACTGCCCGGGCCGGTTGCCAATACAACGGCATCGTATTTTTGTGACAGTTCAGTAATAGTCAGATCCGGGCCAATAGTGCCCTGACAGAGTTTGATTCCCTCTAAAACGGCACTGATCTCAGCGTCACGCAGGGATGGTGGCAGAATCTCCTGTGGTATCTGCAATAAACCTCCGCCGGGGATTTGTTCTTTCTCAAATATGGTAACTTCACAGCCATCTTTATGCAGATACCAACTGGCGGTTAGTCCTGCCGGACCAGCACCAATGACAGCGACCTTATGACCGCTGGTTGCGTGTATATTTCCTGGTATTGGGTTACTGAGTATGAACTCTCCGACCTGTCCTTTTATCTTGCAGATAGCAATTGGGCTGCCCACTTGCTTGTGCCGGCATATTTTTTCGCAGGGGGCAGGGCATATACGCCCCAGAATCGCCGGCAGCGGTATATTGGCCAGTACGATCTGTGCGGCTTTTGCCATGTCGCCATTATTAACTGCCCTGAGCATAGCGGGTATGTTCATATCTGCCGGGCAGGCGATCTGGCAAGGGCCCAGGCAGTCGCCCAAATGTTCACTGAGTAGTAATTCCAGGGCCTTACGACGCAGGTGGGCTATTTCCTCGGTTTGACTGTCTATTTTCATGCCATGGGTAACCTGGGTGGCACACGATGGCGAAAAGCCATTTCGGCCATGAACCTTTACCAGACAGACCATACAACTGCTACCCGGCTGACATTTGGCATTATAGCATAACGAAGGTATGTCTATGTCTGCTTGACGGGCAGCTTCTAAAATGGTACTTCCAGTTTTCGTCTCAACTGGTTTGCCATCAATGTGAATTGTAATAGTATTATTATCCATTTCCCCAACAGTATAAACTTACCAGTAATTACCTGCCAGTGAAAAATAAGCATTAGTCCCTTATGTTGCTGATCTCTGGGAACGCCGACAGTTGAGGACAAAGCCAGAAATCCCGACAATTCGGGACTCGGCAAACGATACGCAATATAAGCGAAAAAAACGGTTTGAGTTCAATATTGTAATAGTATATAT
>JAFGDI010000256.1 GCA_016932145.1 Sedimentisphaerales bacterium | reverse complement strand
ATAGACTATGTATTGTCTATGAACGATAAAAAGGAATTTTACAATCTGGTCGATTCTATCAGTACAAATCTGACAAGTTTTTTCCGGGAGCGGGTTCACTTTGATCTGTTACGGGATAAATATATACCAAATCTGATAGCTAAGCAGGCCAAACATGGTGGCTTGAAAAAGTTCAGAATATGGTCTGCTGGATGTTCTACAGGTGAAGAGCCTTATACTATGGCTATAGTATTAAAAGAAGCATTCAAAGAGACCAGTGGTTGGGATGTTAAGATCCTGGCCAGTGATGTTTCAACCCGGGTGCTGGAAAAGGCAAGTGCCGGTATGTATGAGGCAGACAGAGTTGGTCAGATGCCGCAGCAGTTGCTTAGTACTTACTTTAATAAAGGAACAGCCGGTGGAGCTGTTGCATATCAGGTAAAAGACGAATTACGCAAGATGATCGCATTTCGTTATCTTAACCTGATGGAGCCCTGGCCGGTTAAAGGCCCGTTTGATGTTATATTCTGTCGAAATGTAATGATATACTTCGATAAGCCAACCCAGGAGAAACTAGTGGGCCGATTTTATGAATGTCTTAAGTCTGAAGGGCTGCTTTGTATCGGGCATTCAGAGTCACTTACAGGAGTGAATCATCCGTACAGATATTTGCAGCCGGCAACTTATGCCCGGCCATAACTAAGGCGAAGATAGGTGATCATATGGGTTATAAAATATTGATAGTTGACGATTCCTCGGTTACCAGAGCTGTTTTGAAAAAGACAGTACAGATGACCGGAGTCGATGTCGAAGAGTTTTATGAGGCGGCGAATGGCCAGGAGGCTTTGGAGCATCTGGCGGTTAAAAAAGTTGACCTGATATTGGCCGACCTGAATATGCCGCAGATGAACGGTCTGGAGATGACAGATAAGATAAAGTCAGATACTAAAACTGCCAATATACCAATAATAGTGGTATCGACAGAGGCCAGTGCCGCACGCATAAAGTTACTCAAGGAAAAAGGGATCAGAGGTTATGTCCATAAGCCATTTACTCCTGAGTCGATCAGGAATGTGCTGGAAGAAGTACTGGGCGTGACTTGTTGATGAATTATAATCAGGATAAAAGATAAAAGCTAACTACTGCCAGGATTGGGGTAAAATATGGATGTCAGATATATAAATCCGTTTCTCTCGTCAATAAGAAATGTTTTCGACACAATGATCCATGTGCCGTTTAACATTGGCAAGCCGCGTCTCAAAGAAGATAGCACTCCTCTTTATGATATAAGTGGCATAATAGGTCTTTCGGGAGATGTTACCGGTTGTGTGGTGATAAATCTGTCCAAGAGCGTGGCCTTACAGATTGCTTCGGCTTTGTTGTTTGAAGAGATGACCGAAGTTAATGCTGACTGCACTGACGCTATCGGTGAAGTTGCCAATATGATCTCGGGTAATGCCAAGAAAGATTTTCCCGATGGTCATGTAAGTATATCTACCCCCAGTGTGGTAATAGGCAAGCATGCAGTGGTGTATCCCTCGAATAAGCCCATTATCTCAATACCCTGTGAAACCAGTGCCGGTCGAATGTTAGTTGATGTCTGTCTGCAAACAGTTCCAGTCCCGGCGAATGTCTGACAGATGCTTTAGTCTGATATCCGTAAGTAGAAAAATAAAGGCTGTATGATATAATTTCATACAGCCTTTTTGATTTTCGTAGAGTTTGAGAGACGCATAATCATGCGTCTCTACTTAGTGCTATTTCCAGTGCGGCTTAGAAGTTAAACTGCATGAACATAGAAGCTCTGAGAGTTTCTCCGTTTTCACTGTTCTGATATTCAGTTATATTATGGGCCAGTTCAACACCGGTTAATACATTAGCCAGCGGCTTGTAAACCACATTGGTAAATGCTGTCTGGTTCGACTGGCGACTGTTATCGTCAAGGTCTTCCGGGTCAACGGTGTCCAGACTGTAACCGCCGGCAACTGAGAATTTATCGTTGAGCTTCTGACTCAATGCCAGCCAGCAGCCGGTTGAATGGATCTCATCGCCATCGGTAAGGGTAAAAGGAGCTACCAGAGTCTTATCCAGATTAAGATTTTGACCGATAGCGCCGCCATAGGTGCCGGTATTACTGCCGCGATATACTTCGCCAAGTATAAGCGTTTCTTTGGTTATGGGCAGATTCATATCGAAGGCCATCAGCCAGCTATTGAAGTTCCTGCTGTCAGTAGAACCTGCTGCAACATCATATTCTTCCTGTCCGTAAAGACCGGAAATGCCAAAGGTTGATTTGAGCTCATTGAAAACCGGGGTTGTCATGCTGACACGAGCCTGCATTGAAGGCAAGCCGGAATCTGAACCGCTGTCAACGCCATTGTAATTGTTTTCGGTGCCAACGGTGCGTGCCAGAGCGCCTTCGAGTTTGAAGCTGGTCTGGTCGTTAAGGTCCATTCCCTTGGTTATCCGCAATTGAGGTCTTCTCATACCGACATTACCCTGCCACCAGAGAATACTGCAATCGACAGTTGGCGGGTTGAGCGGAGCGATAACATCCCAGGTCTGACCGGCGATTATGCTCATATTAGATTCGGGCATGTCCAGTTGTAAATAGCCATGACGAATTCTCGGCTCATTATTGGTTTCTGTGCCTGTGCCGGAGAAGTCTAATTCGATCTTGGCTGAAGATTTCAGAGTGGCTGTTGACGGGCCGATCAGGTCCATACCCAGACGGGTGTTACGGGCCGTTACGCCAAGCTGGTCATCATCGGTAACTGTCGTCTCAGGTTTACTCCACATGAAAATGGCGCCACCACAAGTGGTCTGGGCATTACTGTCGAGCCACATGGCATCGAGTCTGCCAAAGCCATAAAACTGAATATCATAACCACCTTTGGTCTTACCGGTTATCTTACTGCTTTCCATTTCCTGTACTTTTTTTTCCAGGGCGGCTATTCTTTCTTCCTGTGTCTCTGCCATAGCAATACCGCCCAGAGCAGTAGCTAATACTAAAGCTGTCAACTTCTTCATAATCTTCTTTTGACCTTTCGTAAATAATATTTTTTAAAATACCACATCGCTGTCTGGCAATTTTCGGCATTTCACTATAATTTACTTTAGGCTAATTGGATTCGATAAGTCACTAAAAGAAATAAAAATTGTATAAAAGAAAACCTTAATACCCTGATTTTAATATTGGCAGAGCACAATTGAAGTTAAATTCGGTATGATTGCTCCATAAAGGAAGATTTTACCAGAGTTTTATTTCCAGAGTCAGATTTACATAACTTTAGTAAGTATCTGCTGGAAAGTTTGTATGTTATGGGCTTTTTCTGCTGAGACTTTTTCGATGATCAGAACATGCCTTGCACTCGTCCGGTTTGGGGGTCGATGTCGATGCGTCTGAATGCCGGGTCTGACCCGGTGCCGGGCATAAGGGTAATATCTCCGGCAATTGGTACTACCAGTCCGGCTCCGCGGAAGATCATGGCATCATGTACCGGCAACGCCCAGCCCATAGGTCGGCCCTTGAAGCTGGGGTCATGGCTCAGACTGAGATGGGTTTTGACCATGCAAGTGCCCAATTTTGCGGTTTTCGGGTCTTTATCGTAACTGTTGAGCTTTTCGAGTGCCTTTTCACTGAACTCAACCCCGGCGGCACCATATATCTCTTTAGCGATCAGTTCGACTCGGGTCTTATGAGGCATATCAAGTTCATAAAGATACTTAAAGTTATTTTCGCACTGGCAGGCGGCGATAACAGCCTCGGCCAGTTCACAGGCACCCTGACCGCCCTTTAGCCAATGGTCGCTGACGGCAAAGAGGGCGCCATGCTTTTCGGAGAGTTTTCTGATCAGTTTAATTTCGTCTTTAGTGTCGGTATGGAAATGATTTATGCATACTACCGGCTTAACTCCGCTTTTGCGTACTATGTCTATATGGGCGATGAGATTTTCGCAGCCTTTTTCAACCAGGGCGAGATTTTCCTGGGTATATGCCTGGTCAAGTTTTTTGCCTGGTTTGACTGCCGGTCCGCCGCCGTGCATTTTCAAAGCTCTGACTGTGGCGACAATGACAACTGCGTCGGGTTTTGTGCCGGAGTAGCGGCATTTTAGATTCCAGAACTTTTCATAGCCAATATCCGAAGCAAAACCGCTTTCGGTTACTACGAATTCGCACAGATGCAATGCAAGCTGGTCGGCGATTATCGAGCTTTGACCGATAGCTATATTGGCAAAAGGCCCGGCGTGTACAAACATCGGCTGGCCTTCAATGGTCTGGACCATGTTAGGCTTGATCGCCTCGATGAGCCAGGCGGCCATTGCCCCGGCGACTTCAAGGTCGCTTGTGGTTATCTCTTTGCCATTAGTATCGTAGGCTACTACCATCTGGCCGATACGCTCACGCATGTCAGCTAAGTCACGAGATACAGCCAAAATTGCCATAAGTTCGCTGGCTACAGATATTTGGAAGCCAGAGTTCATTTCGAAACCGTCGGTAGGCCCACCCTTGCCTATTACTATATTGCGTAGTGCCTGAGCACAGAAATCGATCACCCAGCGTATTTGTACCCGATTGGGGTCAATGTTCAATCGCCTGAGCTTGCGTTGTGCTAATTTTTCGTCATCATAATTTCGCTCATGCTGCATTCGGGCGGTCAGAGCTACCATCGCCAGATTATGTGCATTATTGATCTTGTCTATGTCGCCTGTAAGGCCAAGAGAGAATGGGGTCATGGGAATGCACTGGCTCAACCCCCCGCCGGCAGCAGAGCCTTTTATGTTAAAGGTAGGCCCACCACTGGGTTGGCGTATTGTACCGCATACTTTTTTGCCCAGTGCCCCTAATCCCTGTACCAGTCCCAGAACGGTTGTGGTTTTGCCTTCGCCCAGAGGTGTTGGCGTT
>JAFGDI010000255.1 GCA_016932145.1 Sedimentisphaerales bacterium | reverse complement strand
CCGGATCGAACCAAAAAGTAAATCTAAATACAGGTTTAAGGTCCGAAAAAAAATATTATTATTCTGGTGCTGGGATTTTTTTATAAAAGAAAACCTATGCTGGTAATTTTAAATGGTTTTCCAGTTTCAATAATTGAAAGCATTAAAACAGTTATCAGTACTACTACAAGGCATAGTATGGCGTACAGATAAGTTTTAATGCCGATTTTAGCAATAATCACTGATAGGCCAGATATTCATTATGGCAGATAAATTTATAGAATAGTTGATAATGGGCCGATTATTGGACAGGGTAGATAAGAAGAATTTTAGCTGTAAGAGGCAATAATATCTGGTATTTACAGGTTGAGCAGAAAATTTATTTTGCAAACCGGGAAAATAGTAGATAATGATGTGTTCCGGACAATATACGGAGTAATAATCTGGAATTAAATATTCTGCCAGCGATCAGAAATAAACTGGCAGTAGTAAACAGACCAGGGGAAGATATAATGCCATTTGGCTTTATGGACAGTAAGGAATTGGCCCGATTTCTGGGTGACGATGCTCGTCGTATAGACAAGCTGGCCCAGCGTGGTTCGATTCCCTGTCAGAAGGTAAATGGCGTTTTTCGTTTTAATCGGGCCGAGATAACAGAGTGGCTGCAACAGCAGTTTAGCGGTCTGGCTCATGGCGCATTAAAGGTTATGGACGATGGCATGTCAAGTCATCGTAATGTTGAGTCTCAGTTGATAGTAAGCCCAATGCTGCGTAAGAGCGGCATAGCACTCTCGTTGCCGGCTCGTACGAAACGAAGCGTATTAAAAGAACTGGTAAAACTAGCTTCAGAAACCGAGTTACTCTATGACTCAGAGACACTGGAAGAAGAACTGGTAATGCGAGAAGATATCTCGTCAACGGCTCTGGAAGATGGTTTTGCGATCCCCCACCCTCGTCGGCCGCAGCAGTATATAATAGCAGAGCCAATATTGGTATTTGGTCGGACATTGAGCAGTATAGCGTTTGGCGCCAGCGATGGCAGTATGTCAGATCTGTTCTTTATGGTATGCAGCAATGACGATCAGCATCATCTTCATATTCTGGCGCGATTATGCCGGCTGTTTTGCCATAAGGGTTTTGGCGATTCTCTGCGTGAAGCCGAAAGTGAAGCTGAAATACTGGGTATAATAGAAGAAACTGAACGAGCGGTTTTAAAATAGACAGAAGCAAAGAAGAGTCAGTCGATGCATTGTCATCGCCAGTATTGCGTGGAATAATAATTCAGATATAAAGCAAACAAAGCGAACACCAGTTATTATATAAATAGTGTTCGCTTCGTTTGCAGTTACTCTGGCCCCCTCATGGAGGACCAGATCTCAAGATGGAGCCCATCCTGTCATTGAATGTATATCAGAACAATGGTTTATCTTCGTTAAGTTTTTCGTAAAGGCTGATATAACCGGCGATCATTTTTTCGAGCGACCATTTTTCTCTGGCCTCGCGCATGATCCTTTTGGCCTGTATCTCCCATTGGGTTGGGTTTAGCCTGAAATAGCGATGATGTTCGACAGCCTGATTGAGCGCCCACCACAGGCCGCCGGTGTCGTAGCTGTCGAAGAGAACGCCATTGCCATAATCCTGCGGCGCACCCCATGCCTTAAGGCTGAGGTTCTGTATCTTATCAGAGAATCCGCCGGTGTTGCGATTTGTGGTAGTTGCACCATAGATATTGCCGACGACATCGATCTGACCAAAAGGTTCATAGAGAGAGGCGCCAAAGACATCAGAGGCCGCAGCATAGCCCAGAATACTGAGCTGCTCGGTGAAATGATGATAGGCGATGCGGCCATTAGAAGCACAGGCAATGCGGCCAATAATTTCTTTATGAGACATATCATCGCCAACAGGATTGCCGACAATAGCGATCTGTACATCAGAGTGCTGACTAACGAATTCACCAGCGATAAATTCGAGCAGTTCAATACCCTTCTGGTTCTGGTCGAGCCTGCTGGGCCAATAAAGGAGAATAGCGTCTTTGTCTTTCTTGAGCCCCATCTGATGCTGGAACTTGAGCAGGTTTACCTTTTTGGCTTCAATAACCTTGTCATTCAAACTGAATGCTTTGGCCAGCCCCGGCTTATCGAGGTCTGGGTTTTCCGGCTGATTTTCGGGGAACAGGTCAGAGGAAATACCATTAGGAATAACCGCAGAAGCAGAGGCAAAATGTTTGGCCTTAGTTTCTTCGCGCACTGACCAGGGGATAATAGACCTGTCGAGGAAGAAGTCTTTGACTATCTCGCGGAGGAAAGTTTTGCCGACATAAGATATCCTGGTGGCATTTTTAATTGCAGTAGCCTGGGAATCGATGCAATCCTGGCCATTTTCCCATTTGATATACAACTCTTTCCAGATAGGTCCCAGGTCAATACCCTGCAAGACCGAAGGCGGAATATAAGCAGTATGGGTATTATGAACGGTATGCAATACCGGCACTTTTCTCATTTTAGCATAGGCGGTAAGAGCACCACCCGCCATCCAGTCGTGACTATGTATAATACAGCGTCCTTCGTAATGAGCGCGAATGTCTTTGAGATAATTATTAATGATCTGCCTCTGGAATTCAGCGGCAGTCATGATCGGGTTACCCTCATAGGCATGATAATAATTGCCGAAAATAGATGAAGTGACCAGATGGATATAATCGGGGCTGAGTTTATGACGGCTTTCGATCCATTCGGCACTACTCATGCCGGCTTCTTCCATAAATCTCTTTTTAAGGTTCAGGGTAATGAGATGAACGGGTATGTTTCTTTCGACAAGGCCTTTACAGATAGCTGAAACGACATCGCCCATACCGCCAGATTTGCCGGAGATGAATCTGGCAAAGTCGCCCATGCCGGTGTTGGGCAATCTGGCAACTTCCGGGGAGATGAGAATAACTGGTGTAGTAGGATTTTTCACTGAGACATTAAATCGTTTAACACTGTAGTTCAGGTTGTCAATATTTCTGGTGAGCAGGCAAGTGGCAGTAGCCAGCGAGCCATAGGGGCTGAAATAATCATGCACCCCCCTGTCCGGCCCGACACCTTCATGAAGATAATAAAGATGGTCGGAAGTAGTTAGATATCTCCATCTTCTGAGATGGTGGACATTGGTACCTTTAACATCAGCTTCCAGCGATTCAAGTTCGCGGAAGAGCATATGCTGAATAGGCGAGCCCAGCCAGCCATTAGTATTTCGTTCGACATCAGCCCATGACGAAGTACTGAGCGGATGAATATCGGCAACGGGACAATGGGCATCTTTAAAAGCACTGGCGATCTCAGAAGGATTAGCCGGTACTACGCTGGCGTACTTTTCGAGAGCGGCTGGAAGCGAGGCCCAGAACTTGAATATGCCGGTGTCGTCCCAGATGTGTTCACCAATATGCTCATAGTCGTAGCCAAGCAGCACGGCTTCGCCATCGATCTTGGCAAGATAATGGGCATAATCTTCTGCGGTAAGTGAATTACCCCGGAAGCGGAAGGCAATATCATCTGAGAGGTCACGATGTCGGGGCAAAACGACTAGATTTCTGGCCTTGCCATTTCTGCCCTTACAGCGGAAAACGGCATGAGGTGAAACTTTATGCTCCTGATTCATGAACATATCGTTCCTCTGCTCACAGAGAATGGCCTGATACCCCATATCAGCTACGGTATTGGCGATCTCATTATTGAACATAAGCTCGGTATTGCGGAACGAGGTCGGGACACAATTAAAGAGCCTCTTCATCATTTCACGATGGAGGGTGACCTGCTCGCGGAACTCGGTTTTATTGGGGTCTTCAAAAAGGGCGGTAAGCGAATGATAATAAGTCTCTTCGAGATATTCGACCTGATTATGCTCGCGACCGGCATCATAGAGGTTTTTAAGCTCCTCAATAACCTGGGGACAATACTTTTCTGCCTGTTCCAGGAAAGTGCCAGACATACTAAAGCAAACCTTGAATTTCGGATAGTTCCTGATCGCCTCAGTAAACATGCGTGTGGCAGGCAGATAGCACTTGTGGGCTACCTTATTGAATATGGCATTGTCTTTTTCTTTCCAGAGGAACTGGGTAGTATCAGGATTGAGCCGGAATGGCTGATGAAGTTCAAAATAGAATGTTACCAGGGGCATAAACTACTGTCTCATTTCGCAATAAAGTATGTTAAACCTTTTCTATCACAGCAGTTACACACTACTGCACAAAAGCTACCACAGGAATACTTACTAAATATAAGTAACCTGCACTGGCAAAAAAACCTGCCAGAGTCGAACCATTCTGGCAATTAAGCCAGAGTTAAGATAAAAGTTTTCCACACCTGCCAGACAGTGTCAGCCGGACAGTTCATGTCGGTATATAGAGAGCAGTCCTTTAAACAGTTCTATCTATTTGTCTTTCCCAATCCCTGGGCACAATAACCGATCTGGGCAGTCCAGCTTACTACTAATGAGCAAGTTATCCTCCGTCAAACATAATCATAACCTGAATTTAAGCATTTGCCAAATAATAAAAAAGATTTTATAAAAGTCTGTGTGTGACATTATACTCTGGTACCCTGAAGACAGGACCGGAAAAGAAAGACAGATCAAGTTGTATGACAATAGTTTTGGTTAGTAATTGTTATATTTACTTCAACTGCAACAAATAGTCAGGCAAGCTGTAAGTCCCGAACTGGCTTCGGGAATGCCTGACCT
>JAFGDI010000254.1 GCA_016932145.1 Sedimentisphaerales bacterium | reverse complement strand
TCCTTTTTTAGATAAAAACCACAGTTAAATTATACCGTAATTTCTGGCTATAGCAATATCAAATCATCCGCCAGACCGGCCTAAAGTATTAAATTTCAGTCAATTATCTTATCTCTGGCTCGCTGGGAAGTATTTCTGAAAAGACCAACAGTATTGGGCCTTTATATGCCACTATCATTCTGCAAAATATAGTAAGCATTCACACTCTCAAGCCGGTTAAGGCTGCGTAAGAATATTTCTCCATCCACAATTATCCTTGCCCCGGTGTAAACCAGTATGAGAAATGATAAAGAAATAATGTTTCTATACAAAGAAGCAGAACTACGGCATTGCAATTGTCCAATTAATAAAAAAAGCCGAATCTGAAATTATGACAGACCCGGCTTAAGATCAGTTATAAATATTTTTACGGATTGGTGTACCAGTCGGCGGTCCACAGCCAGTTCTCGGACATTATGCCAAGGTCTGACAGGTTGACTATACCATCCTGGTCCAGATCAGCTATGTTCAGCCAGCCGTTCGGTGACTTGCTGGCATAGGCGGTAGTACCATAAGCACCCATGTTGGCTCTTCCGCCGTTGGGGCTTACTTCATCCTGTGGATATTCTCCCGGGCTGGCCATGTCAATGCACGGACTGGAAACATCGTCAAGTAGCCAGTCATTTGTTGCCGGGTCATAGTGGCCCATGCGTGAGCTGAGATGATAGTTATTATCCAGCGGTGCTACAAACAGCGGGTCAGCGGCTATGTTACTGCTTCCTGACAGCTGGCTTTGGCCGCAACAGAAATGAACCTCAGTATTTTCAACATCACTGATAGTGTTATAATAGAAAATGCTATTGGTGACTAAAGGCTGGGCATTGTCCCAGGCCATTACGCCAATACCATTATTAACAACTGTGACATTCTTAATGGTCGGCGAGCTGTCTCCGCAGTATATACCAACCAGGCAGTTCCGAATAACAATGTTTTTGAGAATACTGTTACTGGTCTCATTATTCTCAAAGACCACTCCTCCCATGGCAGAGCCGACCGGAGCCTTAACTGCAGGGATCTGTGATGAACCGCCGTCGATAACAGCAGCGTCTGATTCACTGGTGATCGTTATAGCTTTGCCATGGAAATTGATAGATTCAGTATAAACTCCCGGCATAAGCATGATAGTATCACCATCCTGAGCCTGGCTTACAGCTTTGGCTACTGTTGCCATAGCTTCTTCCTGACTGATTCCAAGATTGTCGTCATTGCCGTTTACCGGGTCAACAAAAATTACCAGCTTATCTGGTATGTAAAGAATGTTCTTCTGGTTTTTAACGGTAATGTCGTTATGTGAATAACTGGCGGTCAAGGTAAATCTCATTACATTGCTCTGATTGCCGAAGGTTACAACACCGGTTTCGCTTACCGAAGCAAATTCCTTCGGTTCGATAGACCAGGTGGCATATTTGCTGACATCGAAACTGGTATCATTGTCATAGCAGGCAGTAGCAATGAACTGAGCTTCTGTATGCCGGGCTACGGTACCAGGTCCGGTTATTAATACAGACTCAAGTAAAACAGTTGAAGCAATCTCAGGTCCTACCCTGTAATGATGAAGTGTGTCGTTGTCATCCTGGAAGGTCCAGAGATGTTTGCTGTCATCTGAAATATACATGACACTACAGGCATATCCCAGACTGCCAACGGGTCCGCCTTCCTCTGCATCATAATAATAACCTGATCCAAAAGCCAGAGCCTCAGACCCGGCATAGATCACCTCAGGAAAGAAATTCCGATTATTCGTGACATCCAGAGCTTCAACCTGTAATTTGCCATAGTAGAAGTATTTACCATCGCTTGATAGTACGCATGTTCCTCCGCCATTCTGGGCGGTGCCGTATGTGCCGGAGCTGCCTGCATTAGTAAGTATGTCACCTACTAACTTTCTTACATGGATCTCACGTGAGCTTGAGCCCGATGAGCCATGATATACCCTGCCGTTGCGGTAGTCATATTCAAAATCGCCATAGTAATCGGCACTTATTCTGGACAGCTCTTTCATGGCACCATCTTCCACCACGAAACTGTTGAGTGTCATATCAACATGCTGGTCATGCTCCTGCATCAATACCCGATTAGCTGATACACCTTCGATCTTATAGGCGATCTTGGGTTCCTTGAGTACTTCCCATATCCGTTTTTCCAGATCATATCTGTGGACATAATGCTGTCTGACCGGAGTACCATAACCCATATTCTCACTGCCATAGTCTGCTACGAACAGATATTTCTCGTCAGGTGTAAGGTCCATATCAGAAAATGTTTCAGTGGCATAGTGTATCTCGACCTCAGTTTTTGTATTGGTATCAACAATACGCACGGCACTGCCAGAGTTCCGCATGAATAATAATTTATACTTATCTGAGTACTCAAGCTGATAAGCCTGACCGCCAGCAGCAATACTTTCCAGAAGGGTAAGCTGATGCATTTCGTTGGCAGGCTTATATGTTACTTGTTTGGTTGCTGATATAGTGCCAGATGGCGATGGCCAGGTTACACTGATAGTAATAGTACCGGCATTGGTCTTGCTGGTGGTCAGCAGTCCCTGAGTTGATATAGAACCAAAGGCACTGCTATCTATTGACCAGTTACAAATATTACTAACATCTTTTCTGGAACCGTCACTGTAAATAGCGTTGGTCGTGTATTGGTAATCCTGAACTGATGATACGCTACTGTTACCAATAATTTCCATTCCGCTTAAAGTACTGCTAAGGCCCTGGTCTATCAGATAATGCTGAACTTTGTAAGTTGAGCTGTTATATGCCCAGAAGTGGTAACCATCATTACTGACAGTAATAATCTGGGTTGCATAAGTAAGGTTACCCAGCTTGCTGCCTGTGGTAGTACTGTAATACCCACTCTTACCAAATGCCACATTTGAACTGGCGGCGTAGATCGTTTCGGCGATCGTTCTGATATTGTTGGTAACATCTATGGCCTCTACTTGAAGTGCACCATAAAAGAAATATTTACCATTACTGGTCAATATTGCTGTTCCGCCGCCATTCTGGGCACTGCCGTAGCCTCCGGTTGCTGTCGATGAGCTCAGACTGTTACCAGAAACTTTGTAGGTGCTTATTTCACGCGAGCTTAAACCTGAGTTACCATGGATCACGGTATTAGTTTTATGATCATATTCAATATCGCCGTAATAATCGCTGGAAATTCTAGATAGCTCTGTAATGGCGATAGAGCTGAATTTTATCAGTACCAGATCTACCCATTGATCTCTTTCCAGGGTAACGGCCTGCTCGTCAGAAATGGCCTCGATACGATAAGCCTCTCCTGTCATTCTGCCAGATTCCCAGGTATTGGTTACCAGGTCACATCTGTGAACATAACTACCTGAAGCATTGTTATCAGCGGCAAATAAGTACCGGCCATCAGGGGTGATATCCAAGTCTGTAAAACCTGTTTTACTGGTCTGCGTTGAAACTATCTTACCACTTTTGGCATCATAAATATCTATTTTTGCAGTTGTCAGGGAGCAAAGCCGGTCATACACCGGTGAATATTTCATTAAGACCGGCGCTGGGCTAATACTGAATTCACCCTTAAACTCCAAAGGATTTGCCGCTTTAGCTGATACTGAAATAAATAATAACACTAACACAAACACAAACAATTTTGAAAAAAAACGCATCTTGTACTCCTGCTAAATCGAGACCAAATATAATGACACAACTAACATATCTTTAGTCATTGTATGTCAAGAATTTTAGAATTTCAAGTAAAAAGGAGTAATTGAAAATATCAGAAGTTGGCATTGTAAAACATTAACTGAGCATCACTTATGACTATTGATTTAATTAAGGACAATTATTTAATTGGCTAATTGCCTCACAATGGCTGAAAAAAGGCATTATGTTTAATCTCCGATGGGGATTCGAGATAACCGGCGTTATCTCGCTCTGCAATCACTGCGTGACCTGTCAAATCATATTTCGTGCGTCACCTCTTACCATCAGAACCTTTACTGTGGCTTTGTTTTCCCTTCTTGCAGGAATAGAGCCAGACGACTGACATGAAAACTGACCTGAC
>JAFGDI010000253.1 GCA_016932145.1 Sedimentisphaerales bacterium | reverse complement strand
TGTAAACTGGCATCCAGGTCTATTACCCGTCTGTTATTATTCCTGCTACCGGGACCTGTACCCTCAATATATGGCATACTATAAAAAACCGCGGATTTCGTACTATTCTTCAATTCCAGTTCGCCATAATCACCCGTACCATCAGGTAAAAAAACCATACTGCCTTTACCACTGACACGCCTGCCGTTAATCTCTAAACGAACGATCTCAAGACCTATCTCTGATAATGATAACCCTCTGGCTTTTCGGGGAGATATGCCAGAGTCTGCAATCCCCTGAGCATAACCTAATGCAACATCACCCGAAGCCACATCTACAGATATAGTAACCGGGCAATTAAGAGTAACAGCAAGTAAACCGGCACTATCAGCCATACGGTCCAGTTCATTAATCGCCCCGTCAAGGCTCATTGTATGCAAATTCTGAAATACCCTTACCGATACAGGAAATGCCAGAAGAGAGATCAGGGTAATCACTACCAACACTTCTAATAAGGTAAAAGCCTGTTGAGTTTTTTTATATCTGCTCTGCATTTTCAGGTATTAAACTGCTTCCAATTGTTTTTGTCCGCAGGCTGGTTTATACCTGCTTACAATATGGCAAATTTCCCGAAACTATTCGGGACCAATTATACCCATGGCATTAAAACAAATTACTGTGCCGGCGTATTCATCCAGCACAGTAATTATACTTTATACTATTGTCAATAACACACATCGTTCAGAGCTGCGTGCCATTAAACTTATTATGCATTAGCAGAAAGCCAGTTATTCATACTTTCAGCGGTCTTTTTACCATCACCCATAGCCAGGATAACCGTAGCAGCACCTCTTACTATATCACCACCAGCAAAGACACCGGGAATACTGGTCATGCCGGTAGCATCTGTCTGAATATAGCCTTTAGCATTAAGATTTAACTCCGGCGTAGCAGCAGTCAACAGCGGATTAGCCTTAATACCAATAGCCATGATCACCTGATCACATTCTATTATAAATTCCGAATTTGGTATCTGGGTAACCCCTTGCCTGCCAGATGCATCTGCTTCTTTCAGTTGCATCTTCACACACTTTATGCCGCTGACCCAGCCATTTTCATCTGCTAATATCTCTATCGGACTGGTAAGCAGGTCGAAAATTACTCCCTCCTGCTCAGCATGGTGAACTTCTTCAATACGAGCCGGCATTTGCGCCAGGTCACGACGATATACTAAGTGAGACTGTTCAGAACCAAGCCTGATACTGGTACGCACAGCGTCCATCGCCGTATTTCCACCACCAACCACACAAACCTTTTTACCTGCCGTTATAGGCGTATCTGAATTACGGTCAAAAGCTCCCATAAGATTTGAACGGGTGAGATATTCGTTTGCTGAATATACGCCCTTGAGATTTTCGCCCGTAATACCCATAAAACTCGGCAAGCCAGCACCATTAGCAATGAAAACAGCCTTAAAATGCTCTTCTTCCATAAGCTCGTGTATCTTGACTGTTCTGCCCACAATAACATTGGTTTCAAAAACAACACCATTGCTCTTTAGCTGCTGAACCTCTCTCTCAACAATGTCATTTGGCAGGCGAAACTCTGGAATACCATATACTAAAACACCGCCAGCCTTATGAAATGCCTCAAAAACAGTTACCGCATAGCCCATACGAGCCAATTCGCCAGCACAAGCCAGACCGGCAGGACCAGAACCCACTACCGCAACTTTTATGGCATCACTTTTGGCGGCCATAGTTTCTGCTGATACCTCTCCGGCCGCCTGAGCAGCAGCAAGATAATCAGCAGCAAAACGCTCCAGCCACCCGATAGCAACAGAACTGTCTATCTTGCCCCTCAGACAGCGACTCTGACACTGTTTTTCCTGCGGACATACTCTACCGGTAATTGCCGGCAGTGAATTATCACGACGGATCAGCAGGGCAGCTTCAATAAACTTCCGCTCACTGATCAGACGAATAAATTCAGGTATATTTACACTAACCGGGCAATCGCTCACACATGGCGGGTTTTTGCATTGCAGACAGCGAGAAGCCTCCAACACAGCCTGTTCCTGAGAAAGACCAAGGTTTACTTCTTTAAAATCTTTATTTCTTTCATTACCAGGCCGCTCAGGCATCTGCTGAGCAGGAATGGCAACTCGTTCTTTTTTTGTTAATTCAGCCATAGTTATTTCCGTATTTGTAATGTCCTAACAGTGTCCAATTTCAATTATAGCCATTCAACCTTGCCCGACAGTCATACAACCATCTGACTTCCTGAATGGCACCAAACCAAAACACCGACAGACTACTTATTACCGTTCTCATCCAATTGTTTGAACATTCTGCATTCATGCTTATGCTCATAACTTTTTAACTTTTCCTGTTCCTTATCACGATATGTTGACAGGCGTGCCATAAGCTCATCAAAATCAACGCTGTGGCCATCAAATTCCGGACCATCAACACAGGCGAACTTTGTTTCACCATTGATAGTCACTCTGCAACCACCGCACATGCCTGTACCATCAACCATTATCGGATTCAAAGAAACAATAGTCTTTATACCATAAGGACGGGTAACATCACAAACTGCTTTCATCATAATAACCGGACCAGCAGTATAAACAGCAACTACTGAACCCTTACCTTTAAGCTCTTCAATAAGATCTTTCAAGGCCTCGGTAACAAATCCCTGGCGACCGGCTGAACCATCATTTGTCGTACAAATGACTTCACGGCTTACTTCGCCAAGTTTATCGGTCATAAGCAATAATTCCTTGCTGCGGGCACCAACAATACTCACAATCGTATTGCCAGATTCTTTCAGGGCTACTGCCTGCGGATAAACTACCGCTGTTCCCAGACCGCCGCCAACAACAACCACAACCGGGTCCTTGCCTGACTCGACCTGAGGATACTTAATAATTTCACTGGGGTGACCTAAAGGGCCAGCCACATCACACATATAATCGCCAACATTGAGCGTGCTCATCTCACGAGTAGTCTTACCTACTATCTGGGCGATAAAGGTTATCGTACCTTTATCTTTATCTACTGCCGCTATGGTCAGAGGAATTCTCTCTGAATGATCGAACGGTCGAACTATCGCAAACTGCCCACACTGTCTCGACTTAGCGATACGAGGTGCCTCCACCTCATATAACTCCAGGTTCAGGCCAACTGTGGCCCGATCTACAATTTTATACATCTTCTTTCCTTAAATTAACATCCACCCCCCCGGGCAGATTGAGACTATTACTTCCAGATCTGTAATTCAAGCTCTAACTCTACACCAAATCGCTCTATGATCTTATTACGAACAAGGTCGATCAGGTTCAGAACATCCTGACTTTTAGCTCCGGTTTCAGCAATGAAAAAATTAGCATGACGGTCGCTGACTACCGCCCCGCCACAACGAGTTCCTTTTAAGCCAGCCTTATCAATTAAAGCACCGGCTGACATTGCCCGTGGATTCTTAAATACACAACCGGCACTTCGCGTCTCCATCGGCTGAGATGACTTCTTCAACATCCACACTTCTTTTATCATCTGTCCGATCCGTTCAGGATCGTCCTGGGTCAGCTTAAACTCTGCACCAAGAATATATCGGGCGGTTATATTACTCATACGATAGCCAAAATAAAGCTCATTGGCCTGCCAGATAAATTCATAGCCGCTGGAATCCATAAGGTCAACAGACCAGGTCATAGCACCAATATCACCGAATCTGCCGCCAGCATTGATCTTCAACGCTCCGCCGACAGTACCGGGAATACCTGCCATACACTCCATGCCGCCCAGACCATTCCTTGCTGTTTCACGGAGCAATGAACTCATTGATACCCCTGCACCAGCTTTAACATGGTCACCTTTGATCTCAACTTGCTTAAAACAATCGGCAGATAAACAGATAACTGCTCCATCTACACCATTGTCACTGATAAGCATGTTTGAACCACCACCTAAAACATAAATATCAATATTATTCTCGTGACATCGCTTTGTCACTTCTAATAATTGATCATGATTTTCAGGTGTTATGAAATATCGGGCCGGGCCACCAAGTTTATACCAGGTATGAGATGCCATCGGCTCATCATATTTAATTATCTTTTCCAAATCGGCAAATAATTTCATCTGCAACTTCCCATATATCTCCGGCGCCCATAGTTACTACCAGGTCGCCTGGCATGGCTTCTTTATCCAGCCGGTTTATTATTGTTTCAAAATCTATTAAATATTCTGCTGAACCGCCGGCTGCATTTATCTTATCAGCAAGCTGAGCAGCACTTACTTCTCGACGAAGCTGCTGTGAATCACGAACAAAATAAATATCAGGCAAGAGCACTTTATCTGCTCGCCCAAAACAAACAGCAAACTCATCCAGCAAAAATCTGGTTCTACTATGCTGATGCGGCTGAAATACACACCACAGTCTGGCTGGATTATATGCCGCACGAATAGCATCCAGGGTAACACGAATTTCGGTAGGATGATGCGCATAATCATCCATTACGGTGATACCTCGGGCCTTACCTTTATAACACATTCTCCGCCCGACTCCAACATAATTTTCCAGGCTTTGGCAAATTGACTGGGGATCTATACCTGAATTATAACATAAAGCCGCTACTGCTAAAGAGTTAGCGACATTAAACTCACCCGGCAACCCCAGCTTCACTCTCCCCAGAGATTCACCCTTATAGCTAAGATCAAAAACGCCATAGCCGCTTTCAAATACCAGATTTAATGCCTGCCAATGGGCTTTCCCCCCTACGCTGAAAAACTCACAGCGGGCCTTCAGGTTATCAACTATCTTCATTACATTGCTATCTTCAGCATTGACAATAAGATAGCCGTTTTCGCCGGGCAACCGGGCAAAATCACTAAATGCAGACCTTATCTCATCAATATCCTTGTAATAATCAAGGTGATCTGCTTCTATATTGAGAATGGCAGCCATTTGCGGTTTTAACTTCAAAAAAGAACGGTCATATTCGCATGATTCCACTACAAGATATGGACCTTTACCAGCACCACTACCACCACCGATCTGATGAACAGAAGCACCTATTACAAAACTGGGGTCAAGACCGGCGTTCCGAAAAGCATAAGCCGTCCAGCCGCTTGTTGTACTCTTACCATGCGTACCGGCTATAGCTACTGTCTTGAGTGTACCACTTAACTGCCCCAAAGCCTCAGCGTACTTTAATATGGGAATATTAAGTTCACGGGCCCGAACCAACTCGGGATTATCCGCCGGGATCGCCGCAGATATTATAACAAAATCGCAATCCTGGGGAACTGATTCGGAACTATGCCCTATAGACACCTGAATATTCCGACGACCAAGCATGTCGATAACATCTGAACTGTGCATATCGCTGCCGGAGACACTATGACCATGCTGATGAAAAACCATTGCCAGACCGCTCATGCCGCAGCCGCCAATACCTACAAAATGATATTTCATGGCCTCTGCCATATATATAGTACCTTATCCTTAAGGGGCAAACAGTGTTACTGTAACACTGAAAAACTGTCTTCCTGACTGTTTTGTTCATACCTGAACGGGGATAAATTCTAATTTATTCACCGGTAATTTACAAGCTAAAAGCAATTACCGCACACCATATCTGAAAACAGAAAATCAGCAACACAGCAGAATTTTTTACCTTTATTCCAACATTCACGCATTTTCCTGACTGACTATCTGGCTGATACACAGACGATCTTGCTTACGCTACGGATCAGCATTTTACCCGGTGCAAATGCAGGACTGCTGCATACCATCTCTCCCAAAGATGTCTCATAAAGAACCTCAGGGTCATTTTCAACCGATAACAGTGTATATTTGCCTTCCATATTCATTATGATCATTTTATTTTCGCCTGCCAGACTTGGAGAGCTATAAAACGATCCTTCAACCGAAAAATCGTAAGCTAAGGTCCCATCTGCCAGATTATAACATACCAGAGAACCCATATTAAGCAGCCATAACTTGTCTTGACTGACAACAGGAGATGTAGTATCCGGAATACCATCTTCCCCCTTCCAGAGCAGACCACTGTCCGAAATATCACCACTAAGACCGGTATTAATAGCCTGAATACTATCAAAAGGACTTATACCAAAAGTCATATCACCTGCTACCACCGGCGAAGGGGCTGTATCACCATGCATACCGCCAAATCGCCATAACTCTGTGCCCGTTGCAGGATCATAAGCAATAACCCAGGGATTGGAAACGGTTATATATTGCCATTTACCCGCAGTAAACTCTAATATCGGACTGGTCCAACTGTTGATTACCGGCCTTTTTACACGCCATCTGTCTTTGCCGGTTTTACCATCAAGCGAGATAAGCTCAGAAATACTTTGAGCATCATCATAACCATGATCAAACTGGATAATTACACCACCCTGCCAGGTATCCAGCGAGGCGGCATAACCATATGTACTCTCAGGTAAGCCCAGATTCACTGCCCATAACTGCTTACCCTCAAAATCATGACAAGCAGCATCTCCATTAGCAAAAATACTATACACTCTCACGCCATCTGTAGCCATAGTCGGAGCGGCATAGCCAGTATCTTCCATCACATCTGGTGGAGTTTCACTGGCCCTGACTGCTACATCTACCTGGGCCTGCCAGACAAGACTACCACTTGTCAGATCATGACAATATACTTTGCGAACCAGCTCATTAGCCCCGGCATAAAAGAACTTATCGCCAAAGATAATTGGCGAATTGAAGCCTGGCAACTCAGTCTCTATCGACCAGGCAATATTCTTACCTGACTGAAGGTCAAACTCTAAGGGAATATCAGCAAATGTTACCCTGCCGCTACCACCAAAACCCCGGAAGCGGTGCCAATTGAGCCTCAGTGTCTCAGGGGAGGCATAATCATCTGCCTCTATTGCCGACACATTTGCAGATGACTGCTCGATACTGTCAGGATCACCTGATACCTGCCAGATAAGATACCCACCGTATAGTAATAGCAATGAACCCGAAAAGGCCATCATAGTTTTGGCTGATAAATTCCTGGATTGATAATACTCACTGTCAGAGCCCTGCTCCTGAGGGACAAGCGGTCTGTAGCGGGTCAGAACATAAATACGAGCAGAAATCACAAAAGACAAAACAGCCAGAACCAGCAAATAACGGGCAGTATCTACAAGTTCTCTGCCATATATATAATCATTTCTTAAACGACGATCCAGCTCCCTTACCATCCACTGTAACTGCTGATTCGCCGGATCATTGCGTAACTGCTCCTTGGCAAGTTCAAAGCTCTGGTTTTCAAATACATCAGACTTTGTTTCCAGAACCTGGCCAAATAGCAGAAAGTACCCTGAGATCAGGATCAAAACGACAGAAATAATCATTGCTAACATGCTATTTCTGCCTACAGTGTCAATTTTAGCTCCAGCCATAGCTAATTATCCTTCATCAGGCATCTCGGGCATATCAAAATCATCTGGCTCATCGCAAGCAGGTATAGAATAACTGCCAGTGAACCAGCGATCCAGATCTACCAATTGACAGCGTTCGCTGCAAAAAGGGAAAGTTTTTTCACTACCGGCAATAGTACCACCGCAAACAGGACATTTCAAGCGGCTATTTTCTTTTTTTTGCATAAGAAACTCACTGATCAGCGATTAAGCTGTTTTGCTGGTTGTTGATTTAGTGGTATCGCTGGCAGGCTTACTCTCAGACTTTGCAGTTTCAGCTTTTGAACCTGACTGCTGATCTGCCTTTGCGGCTTGCTTATAGCTCTCACTGCGATAATCTGTCTGATAGAAACCAGAGCCCTTGAATATAACGGCAGAACCGGCACCAATAAGCCTCTTAACCGACATTTTACCACATTGCGGGCACTTTTTAACCGGTTTGGCCGTAATAGGCTGAAACTGTTCAAAAGTATGCTCGCAAGCCTGACATTTGTAATCATAAGTTGGCATAGATTACTCCTTATCTTCCGATACAAGTTGATCATCAGCCTGGGCTTTGGGCTTAGCTACAGATACTTTAGCCGGACGCAGAGTACGGTCGTTCATTTCAAAGCCCGGCGCTAATTCAGCGACAATGTGGCCCGATTCAATATCTTCAGATTCAACATGCAATAAAGCTTCATGTCTGGCCGGGTCAAAGACCTCACCTGCATTAACCCTTATCTTCTTCATCCCTGCACTTTCCAGGGTATTGTGCAAATGGTCAAATACTATATGCAGACCCTGCATAACAGATGCCACATCATTTGAGGTCATACCCTTGTCCAGAGCATGCTGAAAATTATCGAGAACAGGCAGCAGATTCTTAGCAAAATGCTCAGCAGCATATTGCCCGGCCTGTTCTATCTGGCGAATGGTACGCTTCTGATAATTCTGATATTCAGCAGCAAGTCTGAGGAGCTGATCCTTAAGTTCAGCAGCCGATGGCTCAGTTGTTTTAACCGGCTCAGCCTGCTCCTGCTCCTTAACCTCATCTATCTGCTGATCAGCATTTTCCTTCTTAACATTATCATTATGATGTTTCTTTTTCATATTACTACCTATTAAGACCCATATATTGAGTCATTATAATTCTGCTAAAACTAAAACACATGTAATCGTTCACACGATTACGGTGAAAAGTGAAAAGTTAAAGGTTAAAAGTAAAGGATACGGCTTGTGGCCGAGACTGATCGTAATTTAAAATAGTTTCGCGTCAGCGAAAACCATTACCTTTTACCTTTAACTTTTTACTTTTCACTTTTTACAATAACCGTAAACGGTTACAAACACATTATTCGGCGAAATAATCCTTGAGCTTATCAAGGAACTTCTTGCGTTCAGGCATAACATCTTTCTTCTCAGTATCGGCATACTCTCTGAGTAGTTTTTCCTGCTGTTTAGAGAGCTTTTCAGGGATTTCTATGAGTATCTGAACCATAAGCGAACCGCGTCTGCCGCTACGCAGATTAGGCAGTCCCATGGCTTTCATTTCTATAACTTTGCCAAACTGAGTGCCTCGTGGTATTTCCACATCGATCTTGCCAGAAAGAGAAGGAACCTCTACCTTAGCC
>JAFGDI010000252.1 GCA_016932145.1 Sedimentisphaerales bacterium | reverse complement strand
TCACTTCAGGATGTAAATGCTGTAGGCAAGATAGCTCGCGATCATGAGATACTCTACCTGGTTGACGCTGCCCAGTCGATAGGCCACTATCCTGTTAATGCAGAAGATATGAATGTTGATTTTTTGGCCTTTCCCGGCCATAAAGGGCTGCTTGGCCCACTGGGTACTGGTGTTTTGTATATAAAGCCCGGCAGAGAGCAACTGCTCAGGCCGTTAAAGGAAGGCGGTACCGGCAGTCGCAGCGAAGACCCGTTCCAGCCTCAGGAAATGCCAGATAAATTTGAAGGAGGCAGCCATAATGCCCTGGGCATCGCCGGGCTGAGTGAAGGAGTTGGCTGGCTAATTGAGCAGGGGCAGGATCAGTTGCGTCAGCATGATGTGCTTTTGTGTCGAGAGTTCCTTAAGGCCGCTGATGCTGTTCCTGGTCTTACCATTTACGGCCCACGCGATATAGCCAGACGGTTAAGTGTTTTTTCTGTTTCCATTGATGGTTATACGCCGGTTGAGTTGTCTAAACTGCTTGAATCGCAATACGGTCTTCTTACCAGGCCCGGTTTGCATTGTGCCCCGTTTGCCCATAAGGCAATAGGTTCTTTTGCTCTGGGTGGTACTTCCAGATTCAGTTGCGGCATGTTCAATACCGTTGAAGATGTCAGATATGCCGTATCTTCGCTTATCGAAATAGCTAGCAAGAAATAGAACCCTGCTTCCAATTTGCTTGGTGTGTTGCTTGTTGTTGTGTAACAGGTGTTTTCGCAGGGCAGAGTGTGGGCGTACCATTTCTGGTTTTGGCTATATCCTTTTTCAGTATTGATAATAATTTTCCCTTATTTCGGATTATTTATTTACCGTTAAGCTGGCAATGTGGTTGTTTAAGTAAATTACGGCAACTTAAAAGTGGTAAGCCCAGAGTCTTAAGTATTTTATTTATAATTACTTGTCACTAATTTCAAATTATTCCATCAGGTTATTTTTTTATTGACAAAGCGGGGTATTTTCGAGAGAATTACGGCTTAAAATCAGTTTAAATGTATGTATAGGTGACCGTGCCGGCGTATTTTGCCGGTTTTTAAAAAACGGCAAAAGATTTTAGTATGATTATTATTATTTTTATGGCCATCCTATACGATTAATACCTGCCATAAAGCCTGCCATATAAGATATTGCGTGGAAAACAGACCAGCAAGGAGTTATACTGTGAAGCGATTGATTCGTAGAACCTGCAGAAGTTTGGATAGAGCAAATAGCATTTTCACCGATCTGCTTAATCGAACAAGACAAAAGCAAGGGTATAAACCTTCTGGTGTATTGTCGGTAGAGTCGTTGGAGAGCAGGGTACTGCTTACTACTCTGGTATTGCCTAAGGGTGATACAGGTACGACTGAGTTTGTTTATTCTGACCCGGAAGAAACTTCAAGTGGTGATGTGTCTGCCTTTAATGTTCTGCGTATAGGCACGCTTAGCGGTCAGGGCCCATCTCAGGATGTGGTAGTTGAGATACTGGGCTATGACTATCTGACTCAGACAGGCACTCCTCGTACGGTTGATATACCCGGCAATATCATACATTCAGATGGTACCACAGAGATTGTTGGCGGTGGTCCGGGTGGTGGTCCTATTTTCAGGCTGCTGGATGGTACTACATACAATGTAAGTGCGATGGCAACTGATACATCAGGTAACACTTTTGGTCTTTCCTCCAATGGTTTATTGTTACGCTATGAGATGGGTGCCAACGATGCGACAGCAACGGTGGTAGCTCCTGTTATTGATAGTAATAATCCTTATCAGGGCAATATAACATTCAATGGTTTCTATTCGGCTGACTTTGCCTGGGCTATGGTTGATTATGATGAAGATGGCGATGGCGATTTTGATCTGAAAATTAAAAAAGAGGTCATCTATGCCGTGGTGAATGCTCCTTTGATAAGTGATACAGGTTTCAATTCTGGTACAGGTCCGGTTTTGATCACTATTGACCCGATAACGGGTGAGGCTGAGCCGGTATCTACTGTTGGTGGCAGAGCCAGTTATGAATTAAGCAATATCGCAGATTTCAGGATTATCCCTGAAACGGGTGAGCGGGTGCCTTCTACCATTTCCACGATGATATTCAGCGAAGAGGGTCACAATGCCTCGGAAGATACGATTTATCCGACCTTTGTTGGTTATAATCAAACCACCAACCGTTTTATCAGCATGGAAGTGGAGTATAATTCGGTAACCCAGGATACTTCGCTGGCATATCGTAATATAACTTATCTTACGACTGATGATGCTGATCTGGTAGTTTCTGGTCTGGCGTATTGCGATTATAATTCAGATGGTGATTCTGACCTGTTTGCCACGATGTACACCTTGAACGATGATGGCGAGCGGAGTGATGCCAAGATATCGCTGGTTACCTTGAATGGTCTTGACGATGTATTTTTAGGTTACCATAATTATTTAGAGGTTGTTACACTTGGTCAGCATGAAGATGATGGCTATGACCAGATGGACCGGATCTTTTCTGGTTTTACTTATGATGAAATAGGGCAGATGGGTTATGCTACCGAAGATTTCACCGGCATGGTCTATCAGGTCAATCTGGCTAATTTGGTGTATGAAGATGAAGAGTTTTTAATTGCTGGTAATCATGACATTTACCAGATGTACATATTGAGCAGTACACCAGATGTTTATATTACTATAACTCGTCTGGATGATAGTGGTTATACACCTACCGGTGGTGAGCCTGCCTGGCTGTTCCAGGATGAGGATAATGCTACCGATATACACACTCCTGAGGCCGCCGGCGGTGTGGCTATAGGTACACATGACTACATTCACCCGGGTTCAACTGAGGTCACTTACGATGCTCTCACATTTAAGCTGGACCCTGATGAGACAGCTCCGGCACCAGTTGCCTCTTATGGCGGTGTCTGGAAAAATGGTGAGATCAGACCCGGTATTGTTGTCGAAGAGGGAAATGATGTTGGCCTGATCAGTATTGGCGGTTCGGTCTTTGGCGATGTTGTGGTCAAAGATGGCAGTATAGGCACATTCTATTGCGGGTTCCTGGGCACAAATAGTTTTGTGGTCAATGGCGACTTGCAGAATCTTATAGTTGGCACAGATGCCGGCGGCGTAAGTGAAAGCGACGGCGTATGGCAGCCGGCTCTTAATGCTATTTCCTACGACTTTGGTCAGGGAACCGTAGTTGGTACTACTACCTGTGTGCTGGAAGTTATGGGGCAGATGAGCAGCTTTTATGGCGGCGGCGACTGGGGAATGCCCGTTCGGGTTTGGGGCTGGAGTGATGTATCTTCCTTCCCGGGCGTGTACAACTACAGGTCAAGCGATATTAATACTCGTGTAAACTATTATGATGTCCATCGTGAGATGGAGAGAAAAGTCGGGCCGCTGGCTCCGCCATCGTACGAGTTTACTTATGGCGCCTTTGACTGGATATTTACCAATGACACGCCAGAGACATCTCAGTATCTGGGCAGTCGTGGTTCTGATGGCCTTATAAGTGTTATCGGCAGTTGCGAGGCTGCTGCATATGATGCCGAAGATTATTATTCTTTTGGTGTAATGGCTGGCGATGAACTGACTATAAAGATATATTCAACCGGGGCGGCACTCAATACCGACACCGGCATACCGGCTTATCCGGGTAATGGCCAGGTTGTTGGCAGTAATTTCCTGGTTTATGACCCTAATGGCAATCTGATCGAGACTGCCGGGGAAATTGACCCGCTGACCGGTAATTATATGGCTGTCAATTTTGTGGCAGAAATAGCGGGTGTATATACTGTTTCTGTTGGAGTAATTTCTGGTTCATTATACTATCGTCTGGATATTGATGGTGTTTCAGAAACATCGCTGGGTGGTGCTAATATTCTGGGCAGAACTCGCAGTAACTATACCGTCGCAGTGCGTGATCTGACTGAGTATGATGTTCGCCCGCTGGTGCAGGTAATGAATGGCAATCTTGGGGCTATCAATGTTAATGGCCATGCAGCTATGCCCCAGATAAAGGTACTTAAAGGTGATATTAAGGCTGTTCGTTTCAATGGTGCCGAGGACCAGGGTTTTGGCTATGCCAGTGTTGGAATAGAGATAGATGATAATGGCAATGCCTCTGATGGAATAGAGCCTATGGTACTGGCCTCTGGCAGTGTAGGCGAGGTTAGGGTTGCTGGTATGTCCATATTGGATGTTTATGCCGGTGATGACCTGCAATCGTTCTATGCCGGGGCTGATGTTGCCGCCGGATTATATATTAACGATGATATAGGTTCTGTTTATGTTGGCGGCAACTATATCGACAACATAAGACTTTCCAGCTATATCTTTGCCAATGCCGATGGCGATAATAATCCTGGTATTATCGATAATATTGTGGTTGAAGGCTATATGATGGCCTATGTCAGTACTGGTCGCGATAAGTTATATAACCAAACCCCAAGCGGAGCTGGTAATGTAAGATATGTCTATGTTGGCAACCGCGGTGTGCTGGATAGCAATGTCTGGGTGGAAGATCTTGTAGCCGAGAAAACCTGGAATAGAGGTCAGAGTGTTTCTATTACCGACGATTCTGGTGCTGAGGTGGTTCTTTCACCAGGGTATCTTGGTACGGAAGAATGGGTTGTTGATGAAGAAGACGGAAGCAGAGAACTTGTTAATCTTGATGGTGGATATCTGACAACTCGCATAATGCCGGTTTATTTTGCCCTTCCTTCTGATGTTCTGAATGGCTCAATTAACAGTTATGGTAAAGCGAATGTTATAGTTGAAGTGGCCTCTACTGATGGCCTGCGTATAAGCACCAGAAGTGGAGCCCCAGTTGAAATTGGTCTGGTTGATGTTGAAGGCCTTTATGATGACTCGATCGTTATAAGCGGCTCAGCTCCGATCTCTATCTACCGTCTGGAAGCTCAAAGCACTGCTGCAGAAGATGAAAACACCGGGGGAGATGCCCAGGAAGAAGATGATGAAGAGACCCCGGGCATAACCACCATAACCAATAGCAGTGGCTGGTACTTGAATCAGTACGGCGAAGTTTATACCGGTAGGGGTGACCAGAAGAAGGTATCTTATGTTGGCGGCGATATCGTCAGTATGATGATAGGTGATATTGCCCTGGCTACGGTTGATACTGATGCTGTTGACGAGAATGGTAACCCGGTAACCGGTCTGTCAGATGAAGAATTAGCAGCACTGCTGGAGCAGGATTACTCGATCGAGCAGATTTCGATAAGGGGTAATCTGGGTTATACTGCCAGTACTACCGGTCAGGCAGTATTTGCACCTCTGGTATATGCGGCGGTCGATCAGTTCGTAACGCCGGGCGGCTCAATGTATAATGGTCTTTACTCTCAGGTTTCGATAGATTCCCTGAAAGTTGGTGGGCGGATAGCTAACGATGTTTATGTAGCGTCATCGGTTGGCTCAATTTCCGTTAATAGCGACAGAAGTGACTATGTTGACCAGTTTGACGGTGTATCGGCTGCCATTACCATATGGGGCAATCTCGAGTCGATCAATGTAGGTGATGGTCTCATTGATCCGGGTACGGGTTTCTGGGCAGACGCCGGCATATTTGTCTGGGGCGATATCGGTTCAGTAAAAGCCACCGGCCTGGACCATGATATTGCCGGTGCAATAATTGCCGGTGGTATTATTGGCAGTGTAAATATTACTAATGGCGCTGACCTGGAAGGCTATAACTTTATTGGAACCTGGAATTGTCCCAATATTGCAACTCATGCCTTTTTTGGCCAGTTCTACATCAATCATAATATTATTGGGTTTGGTTTAAGAGATGGTGAATATTCACTGGGTCAGTTGTTGATCAGTGGTGAAGATTCCGAGATGTCTGGTGCTTTTGTCAGTGTTGGTAATGCCAATAAGATAGTTATTGGTGGTAAAGCTGAAGGTATGACTAATAGTGCTATTGGTCTTAACACCCATGGCACGCCTCAGGCAGGTACTATTAACTCTATAAGTGTATGTGGTTATGGTATCAGAGATAGTGAAATTTATGTAGGTTATAATGCCAAATCTATCTCAGTGGCTAAAGGTGGTAGTATAGTTGGCTCTACGATCTATACAGACTGGAAATTGGGTAGCATAACTGCTGATAATATTGTTGAAACCAGAATTGTTGGTGGTGCAAACAATATTAACACCATAGGTAAGATCATAGCTCGTGATTCTATCTCCAAGATGATAGTTTCTGCCGGCTCTATAAATACGGTACAGGCTAAGAATGATATATATGATTCGACAATATATGTTGCCGGTAAGTTGAATAGAGTTAAGACCGGAGACGACTTTGTCGCTGAGATAGTTGTGGGCGGCCCTTATGGTTATCTGGGCAATATAACAGTTGGCGGTGACCTTGGTACACCAAATTCCGGCAGTATTGCTGTTGATGGTAATATAGGTACGATCAAGGTTAAGGGTAACTTCTATAGTGACCTGTATCTGAATGAGTCGAGCCAGTATTTTGCCGGTGATGCTTATAGAGGTTATGAGCTAAAGAGCATAACAGTTGGCGGCCTGATGCATATCGCCGGTAATGTTTATGGCGATATAGGCACGATAAAGACCGGGGGCAACTTCGGTGTTAATGGCGATGAGCTGAGTATTCATGGCGACCTGAAGTCTCTGGTTGTAGGCAGTGGCCGGACATCTGCTGAATTGCAGCTTGACCTTATGGTTGATGGCGATCTGAGTTCGGTTAAGACTACCGGCGATATTGATGGCGACATTACCGTAACGGGCGATCTGGGCAAGATAGCAGTAAATCGCAGTGTTAAAGAGGCCGGCTCACATGGTATCAATGGCGATATAACCGTGGGCGGTGACCTTAAGGGCATTACCGTTAAAAATGGTGATGTCAATGGCGTTGTCAATGTTGAAGGCAAATCCGGTACGATCAAAACCCTTGGTTGCAGTATCTATGGTACTGGAGTATATCAGGGTGATACAGATGGAATAAACATTACCGGTTCACTGGACAGCTATTATGTAGTTGTTGGCGATGTAAAGAGCATAAAACTCACTGGTGGTACTGATGAACTGGGTAATCCGGAAGAAGGCAGTGTAACCGAAGATGGTGCTATTTTAATCGATGGCGATCTTGATTCGCTTTATGTCTCAGATGATATAAGAGGTATGATCTATGTGACCGGCAATATAGGCACGATCTATGTTGGCGGTGATATAGCCGGTGCCAGCATAGTCGTCGGCGGCAATATTGGCAAGGTAACTGTAGCAGATGAGATGAAAGAGCAGAGTGTTATCGTTGTCGGTTATGACCCTGGCAGCGGCGGTGCGATCAATGCGGCCGACTTTGCCAAAATAGACGGTCTGGGTACAGATGATTACTGGACTATGGAAGACTGGTCTGGTGAGAGCTGGGCGGATGAGGACTGGGATTATGGCTATTGGACACAGGCTGATTGTGTTGGTCAGGTCTGGTCAAACCCCCAGTGGTCTGAAATTGACTGGACTGATTTCTATGCTTATGATGCTATTCAGGATGAGATAACCGCTACCTATCTGGATTATATTCAGAGTGAGGTATCGGCTGCTTACCTTACTTATGTAAATAATAAGTTCACTATTCAGGGCCATCTGGTTGATCCGGCAGAAGTTGCCACAGCCGGTAATATCAAAAATGTTAAGATCAAGACACTCAGTAATTCCAGTATTGTTGCTGGTGTAGCACCCGGTACTGATGGTGTTTATGGTGATCTGAGCGGTACTGATAAGGCAGGTTCTGGCCAGAGCAATATTGGCAAAATAGATATAACTGCGGCTGCCGGTTCGCCGCTTGATAATTATGGCGTTTTTGCAGACGGCGAGATAGGTAAACTTACTGTTGCCGGGCGTACGATGAATATCCCGCTTCAGGTTGATGCTGCCACCGGTTTCAGAGCCTGGGAAGTGCCGGCAGTTGAAGACTTCGATCTACAGGCTAAGCCCGGCACACAGTTGCAGAGCTTTGAGGCTGGTGACCCGCTGAGCTATACCGTTGGTGCAGGTACGATTAACTTTAAGCTCACTGGTAATGGTCGTGCTCTGGTACAGATCGATACAGCCACTGGTAAGGTAGTTGCAATGCAGCTCAAAGATACTGATGCCAGAACCAGCATATCGGTGACAACCAGGAATTTTGACGATCTGGAAGTTGCCCGTATTTTCAGTAATGATGACAGCTCGCTCAAGAGCCTGATCATTGATGGTACGCTGGTTTACTCGCAGGATGGCAGCTCGCTGGATATTGACGGTGGTATTAGGACTGTCAGAATAGCTGGCATTGACGCTACTGGTGGTAATGCCGGTCAGGAGATGCAGGTAAATGTTGATGGTAATATCGGCAGTTTACAAATTGGCGATATAGTAGCTGACTCTGATACTCAACTGATATTTAATGTTGCTGGTCAGGTTAATAAGGCAGTATTTAATTCAGTATCAACTGATGTTTATGTTAATACCGGCTCGCTGAATAGTATGCTGGTAAATAATGATTTTGATGGCAATCTCAGCTCCGGCAGTCTGCTCAATGCCATTATGGTAAAGGGCGATTTTGACGGTCTGGTGTTTGCAGATGGCAATATTAACAAGGTTACGATAAAGGGCCAGATGGGTTCAGTGCGGGTTGATGACCGTTCAGAGGCAACTATTTCGGCCTATGGTGATATTAAGACCGCTACAACTGGCTCTATGACCAATGCCTCGTTTGTTGCTGGCGGCAGTGTCAATAGTGTTAAGGTCTCTGGCGATATGACCGGCAGTGATATCGTTGCTGGTGTTATTCTCGATAAATTTACCGATCTGCGTGATAATGAGCTGGAAGTAGCTCAGGGTGATGTCAAGAAGGTTTTTGTTGCGGGTAACTTTAAGGAATCTAATATTGCCGCCGGTGTTGCCCCAGGTGTAGATGGTTATTACTCTACCAACGATGATGAGCTTAACTATCGTATGGTAGAAAGCGCAACCGCTCCGAGTGTTAAGTCTGTTCAGATATTAACCGATGGCAGTGGTACTGCTTTTGATACTATCGTAATTAAGCTGGAAGATAGCAAACAGGAAAATTACTCTAATATTGGCAATGTAACTATTAAGGGTACAGCTCAGGTTAGTTCACAGAACGATATGAGTTATGCCTTTATCGCTTCTGGCAATATTGATAAGGTAATGGTCCACAGTCAGCGTTATTCAGGTGAAGGTGCTATAGCTCTTACCGAGGTAGGCAGCAAGCTGCTCAATTCAGATACGATCAACCGGACACTGACCACTATGGACGATGTCGCCCAGTCTGCTGTCTGGGTGCAGGTTGATGGGCTGGATCAGCAGTTCTCAACAACCCAGGCTATCTTCCAGGGACTCAGTGATGACAGATTAGTTTATGGCACAGATGTAACTGTTCGCTATGATGAAGCGACCAATTCAATATTATTCTCAGCACCGGATGGTTTCCTGGAAAGTAAAGACGGTGCTAATTATTATAAGATAATCCTTCGTTCTGGTCTGATAACCAGTCAGTTGGGCGTTGCTCTTGATGGTGAATATCACGGTGATATGCCTTCGGGCGATTCTCAGCCGGGCGGCGACTTTGTTTATGCCTTTGCTGTAGCCGACATTGGTGAACTGGCAACTACTGCCTTTACCCCGTTCGATGAAAAGAACGGCTTCCCCAGCAATTACTTCTGGAATTATGCCAGCACGCTGGGCGATAACCGGGCTTATAGCGGGTCAGTGGCAATGCTGGAAAATGACTATTATAAACTGACCAATCTGGAAGAAGGTCAGGTGCTTTGTATAAATCTGACCGATGTTAATAAGAACCCCGGTAACTGGCAGTTTGTCAGCGACTGGTATCAGAATATCGTAGTAGAGCTGCTCAAGGTTGAAGAGCATGAAGAATATAATAGCTATGGTCTGTCGAATGTGATTGATTATAATCAATCAGAACCTCTGGTCTCTTCTGAGATGGCTGAGATGTTCTGGAGCGGCAGTAATTTCTATGGGTATGATGATGAAGGCGGCATATTCTATCGCATAGATGTTGCCAGTCCGGACGGTACACAGGGTACTACTGTTAATACCTTCACCAAGCTGGACAATGACCTGATAGATATCAATTCGACTTTGAGAACTGCTACGCTGTCTCCTAATCAGGAGCAGGGAGTGATCGAGTCGCTTACCGCTCTGGGTGGTCATACCGGCGACAGCTTCTGGGCTATAGCCAATTTCACACCAATAAACGGCACTCCGCGTCAGAGTCTGGTATTGATCAGGAACCTTGAACGCAGTGTTGATGTTCAGCAGGCAGAGAACCTTGAAGTTTATATCTCTGATACTGACCTTAGCGATTATAATATCGTTGGTCTGGCAGAGGCCTCTGACTATACCGGACAGGAAGACTATAATATACTCTATGCAGTTTCTGCTGATGGCCGTATGTATCAGTTGAACTCTGATATAATGGATAGCCAGTCTAACGACCTGGAATCTGACAGTAATTACTTTGGCGAGATTAAGCGATATTTCAATTCTACGGTAGTTGGTGGTACTCAGACTGCCGGTCAACTAACCGATCGTGATGGTGAAGCCGTTATTGACTTTAAGATAACCGGCATGAGTAATTCTCGTGAAGGCGATGGCTTGTATATTCTGCATGATCTGGCCTTGGGTGATTATACTTCAGTCAGAAGCGATGCTATTTATAAAGTCACTTTTGATCAGGATGATAATGCCCAGTCGAGTTTCTGGCTTGACCTTAATGATGGTTCTGATCATGATGGCCTGGCCGCCAGTCCTGAAGGTTACATTCTGGTGGGTGTGCCTATGTATGGCTCGCCGGTGGGTGATACCTTTAAGGTGACCTTTGGAACAGATACACAGGAATTAGTCTTTGGCAGTGAGCAGGAGCTGGCATTGCGTGGTGGTCTGGTTAATATTACCAGTGACCCGGATGAATTGGCCCGTAATTATGAATCTTATGCCTTTATCCGCAGCGATATGTATTATGGCTTCAGTATTGATTATAATGCCGGTTTGACCAATGATCTGGTTATAACCATAGAGGACATAGATTTCTGGAAGACGGATGATAATGGTAATGCCATAGTTGCCGGCAGTATGGTTGATAATGCCTATAGTGACAATCCATTTGTTAATGTCCAGCCGGTATTTGATGTAGATCAGTTTGGTAATACCAGTACTTCACTGAGGATTACTATTGATGCTGCTTATGCCGGCGGTCAGGCTAATGTTTACTTCTCCGCTGATTCTGGTCAGGTGCTTACCCTCAGTGAGTTCAGTCTGGATAAGGTTGGTAAGATTGTGGGTGATGATACCCGCGATGCTTATTCTGAGATAAATGTCAGACATGATACTATAGTTCCTAACCTTACTGAGTTGACTGTCAGTTCTATTAATCTGGTAACGGCGGTAACTCTGGAAGCAGATGACAGCCTGGATTATAATCTTCAGAGATATCTGTCTCGTACTCTGTATAAACAGCTCGATGGCCTTATCTCAGATGAGATCATAGATCTGGTCGAGAATGAACTTACCCAGCGAAATGTGGCAAGTATATATAATGATTTCCTGGCAGCTCTGGTTATGACCAACTACAATGCTCTGGGTTATGACATTGAACAGGAAGCCTTTGTCCTGGTCAATACCGATACCTTTGAGACTCGCCCGATCATTGTTGAGGCGCCGCGGGAAAACTCAGTTAATAATGATGAGAACAATGTTGAGCTGGTAGAGCTTACCCTTGATTCACTCAGCCGGATATTTAACAGCAATCAACCACAAGAAATTTCAAATGGGACTGTAACCTGGTCTATTGATAATATCACTGGTCTGGAATTCGGAGCTGTTGAAACTATAGGTATTGATGATGATGAAGCTGCTATTCAGAGACCTGTTCTCTGGGCAATTGCTACTATCACCTCAACTAAACATGTCTATGGTGAGGGCACAGAGTCTGCTACAACTCAGAATCTCATTCGTATTGATGATATCTTCAACCCGGATAATAATTTCAAGGTGTCTGAATGGAATTTGGTCGATCAAGGGCTGAGCAATATAACCGAACTGGCTTGTGGTATCTTTGCTGATGGTATTGCTGATACGCCATTTGAAAATGAAGAGCTGGTATTGAGCGATAATAAGAATGAGCTTTATGGCTTTGATACACAGACTAATACCCTGGTTAAATTTGATATTACCGAGGTAGTTATTGACATAGATTCTAATACCCAAGGTAGTATAAATAATGATGAATATGGTCTGCCAGAGGTAATTGGCCAGGTAGAGAGCAGCTATGTTGTCAGTGCTATGGACTTTGACAGTAAGGGCAGATTGCTGGCGGTAGAAAATAATGGCGACAGTATAATCCAGATA
>JAFGDI010000251.1 GCA_016932145.1 Sedimentisphaerales bacterium | reverse complement strand
TAATGGCGATTGAAATTGAAATTGCAGAGAAAAGGAGCGAAAAAGGGCAGGGTATGGAACTACACAGAATTTGTCTGTAAGCGGCCAGGTCATAGCCGGTTAATTGTTACAGAAGTAGTATGTCAATCAGGGATATTGTCGGTGCAATGAACTATCAATACAAATCTGGGCCTTCCAAATATGGTTTAATAGACACTATAGGTTTTGGTTTTAAGTCAGTATCATTTTCCATAAATGATATTTCTGGGTATTACCGAGGTGGCAATGGTTTTATTCATACCATCATAGCTGCTGCTGAAGTTAATGACGACTTTACTGACAGTCCCGGCGGCAAACCCGCTGGCCAGAGGCGGGTATTCCAGGTCAAATATGGGGGTACTGCTGTTCTGGCTGATATTGTCTAATACTACTGATTCATCAGAGCCGTCAACCGAGACCATAAGACAATTCGATTCGGGATCGAAGCGATATACCATGACTCTTCCATTAGAATCGGTGAATGAAAGCTCTTTCCCTTCATCGGTGACATTTATTGTCTGTATTGCCGGGTCATTCCAGGCGGTACGCAGAGAACTGCCCAGCAGGTGGACAATATTTCTGTGTGAGGTATTAACCTTGTTGACCTGATGGTTTATGTCATAGCTTTTAAAGGCAGCGTCAAAGGCAGTGCCAACGGCCACGAATATGACAGCCATAATGGCCAGGGTGATCAATAACTCAACCAGAGTAAAGGCTTTATGTTTATTTGAAGTTTTCATTTATTGCCTTCCTGCTTATATTTCAACATAGGTATTGGCATTAGGCTTAATTACAATAGGTGTAGATATGCCGCTGGGGAGCATATTGTTTTTATCCGGGGTGATATCAATAACACCAATATCACCTTCTTCGACTGATTCACTACCACCATCGGTCAGGGAAACACCAATATTAGTCACATAGCCGCTGGTCCAGTTGGTAGTGTCGCACATGGAAATGATCGTACCATAGACATTGGCATTACCGCGAATATCGACAATGCCGCCGACAATAGCGCCGGTAAGTACATTGGCATTACCCGAAATAGGAACGGTATTACCCAGGTTGACATTAAAGTGCGGTGCCAGAATAGTAGCTTCCGACATGGAATCGTTATTAAATGTGGCACTGCCTGTGAAGTAAAGGCAGTTAGCCTGCCAGTTAAGCGAAGAGGGCGTGTCTGTAACTATCGGCCCATTAAAGGTACAGTTATCAAATCTGATATTATTATAGTATGAGCTGGTAGTTTTACTGCAATCGACGAAAAGGGTTTCGTCAAAGGTGCAATTGATAAAAAGTGCATTGTAATTATAGGGTATTTTAGCATTAGTAAAATGCTGGTCACGATATACTTTACGAGTAACTTTTCGTGATGAGCTGGAAGCAGCAGCGCTATAATTACCCGCTGCATGAGGAAAATACTCAGTTCTGGTTTCGTAAGTATTGGCAATATTAGTAACAGAGCTTTCATAGGTTGAAGTGTCATAGTCCGAGATGTTCATGCCGGGCACTTCAGAGGCAACGCCATAGTTAATGCCATAGTGGCTGCCTTGTATCTGGTCATTAGCACTGACAACAGGATTGCCATCTTCATCATAAACGACATTACCATCGCTATCAAGAGTTTCGAGCTGCCAACTGGAGCTTTGTGCCTGATTTTTGGTGAAAATGGTATTGATAGTACCTTCTACCGTCGATTCGCTGGTCATATTAAAAGGAGCACAGGCGATATTATCCCAGGAACTGAATACATCACCATGTATGGTGGAATCACCTGTAAGCCAAATTCTTCCTCGACTGGCGATAGCGTATTCCAGCACTTTGGCACTTTTGCACAGGTCAAATTCGATCTGTACATCACGACTTATGTCTTCACTATTGCCGGTTGAAGTTACAATGACTTTATGATATTCGCCGGCAGAAACAGGCATGGAAAGCTGACATCTTACAGTGAATGACATAGGAGCATTTCCCAGGGTTACACCAGGGATTAATAACTCGTTAGTGCCGCTGTTAAAAGTGATATTGCTACCCGATGCTAATCTGTTTTGTGGAACAGCGTTTTGCACATACCCGGCGAAACTGGTAAAGGCAATAATAGCCTCACTGTCAGTTACATAATTTTTGTGGGTATAGCAGGTAGAAGGAGCCGGCCATGTTTTTGCCAGATGGCTGAAGAATTGCAGGCCGTTTTCGGCGGCTATCTGGGCAGAGGCCATAGCCCGGTTGTTTTCACTGCCTCGTTTGCTGACATTAGTTACGCTCAGGAACGATACTGACAGTACCGCAAATATGGCCAGAAAGAAAATGGCCATAAGAGAGACGAATCCACGATTGTGTTTTGTGTACTTTTTCATGATAGATCACCATACTTTTTCCTCTCTAAGCAGCACAAGCGTTGTGCTTGTGATATATTCCATTCCATCGTTAAAAATTCATTTTGAGTTATCTCAACTCTGGCAGATATAAGGGTGCTTCAGCCGGTTGGACTATTTCCTTACTTTCAGCCATTGTACCGTAGAAAGTTGTTGATCAGCTTCGCTGACCGTTACGGTAATAAGGTATGCCGGTGCTGTAGCGTTAGTGTCAACTGCCATGGTCAGGGGGTTAACCTGAGTTACAGTAACTGACTGAGTGAAATTTTCCAGTCCGGCGATAGTATTGCCATTAGAATCAATAGCATTATAGACATCACCGTCGAGAGCAGGCAGACTGTCAAATTCTGTATCATCAATGATAACGCCCACCTGTTCCAGCAGATAAGTGGCATCTTCCAGTTCGCCGCTGTATTCATTGACCCTGGTGCCTGCGGCCATAGCGAACATCATACCGGTTATGCCAAAGGCGACGACCGCAATAGCAATTACTGTTTCTATCAGGGTAAAGCCTTTATTTCTATTGTTCATTCTCATAACATACCTCGTGTTCTATTCTTGTCTCCTGCTCAACTGTTCAATTATTCTCCTGCTCTTACTTAGCCTTTAACCATACTTGACATCTTAAATATCGGCAGAATAATACTCATGGCGATAAAGCCTACGATACCACCCATAAGTACGATCATCATAGGTTCGATCATAGAGGTAACTGCCCGTATAGTGTTTTTAAGTTCTCTCTGGTAATACTCGCTGATATCATTCATAACCTCAGCGAGTTTACCGCTTTCTTCGCCGCTGCTGATCATCTGGATAACGCTTTTGGGCAGCAGGTCAGACTGACTCAGCGGCTCGCAGATCTTTTTACCCTGTTTAACAGAGACATAAACCTGATGCCACATTCTTTTGTATATGACATTACCGGCGATATTAGCGGTAATGTGGATAGTATCGAGCATGGGTACACCGGCGTTAACCAGTTCGCCCATAGTATGCATTGACCGGGAGATATAGAGAGAGCGGAACAATTTGCTCATTACCGGTATTTTAAGTTTGGTCTTGTCCCACCAGACTCGTCCCGGACCGGTATTTATCGCCCAGGCAATGAGCCAGCCCAGTCCGCCAGTGCCGGCAAGTATCAGATACCAATACTTGCGGAAGCAGAAGCTCATGAACAGGATTATTTTAGTTGGTATAGGCAGAGCATCTTCTTTGCCCTCAAAAACGGCTACGAATCGGGGCAGAACAAAAGTAAGCAGGAACACTGTAGTGACAACAGCCATAACCGCAATAATGATCGGATAGACCATAGCACTGCGAACCTGACTGCGTGTTTCTATTTGCTGTTCCAGATAGGCTGCTATTCTTTCGAGCATACCGCCAAAAGAGCCTGATAGCTCAGATGCCTTTATCATATTTATGTATAAAGGCGGGAAGGTCTTTGGATGGCGCGAGAGCGATTCCGAGAAACTACGGCCGGCTTCAATGTCCTGTTTGACCTGTAAGAGCATTTCGCGGAATTTACGATTTTCGACCTGGTCGGCAATACCATCGAGTGCCGGCCTGATACTTATACCTGCTTTTATCATAACGGCAAGCTGGCTGGTAAAGTTCAGGACATCTTTGGCATTTGGCCCGCGTTCGATCTTGAACTCGAGTATTTTTTGCAAGGTAGTTTTTTCGCTCTGGGCCAATTCAGACAGAGAGATAATATAACCGCCTTGTGCCTTGAGTTGTTTGGTGGCAGCCCCGGCATCAGCCGCTACGATAGTACCTGTGGTAATCTGTCCGTTATTCTGTTTTAATTCATAGCGAAAATTCATTATTACACCTGCCAATGCGGTCAAGGTCATTTATAGTTGGTTATTTACTTAATACCTGTTTGATCTTTTCCGGGTGGATAGCATGACTCAGACCTTCAGCCCGGTCGATATTACCGTTAATGCAGAGCTGGGTAATACAGAAGTCACGAGTCTGCATACCGATAGTTCTGGAAGTTTCGATAATATTAGGTATTTCAAATACGCGGTTCTCGCGAATACAGTTGCGTACCGCAGCGGTACAGAGCAGTATTTCAACGCCGGGTATCATGCCTGTCTGGTCGATCCGGCGGAAGAGTACCTGGCTGATAACAGCCTGAAGAGTATTAGCCAGCATAGACCTGATCTGGTTCTGCTGGCCGGACGGATAAATATCAATAATACGCTCAATTGTTTGTGAGGCGCTCATGGTATGCAGGGTACTGAACACCAGGTGACCTGTTTCTGCGGCAGTTATTGCTGACGAGGTTGTTTCCAGGTCTCGCATTTCACCTACGAGAATTACATCCGGGTCCTGACGCAGAGCATGGCGCAGGCCGCTGGCGAAATTGGGACAGTCGCTGCCTATTTCACGCTGTTCAATTACGCATTGATCGCTTCTGAGCACATATTCTACCGGGTCTTCCAGGGTGATAATATGTTTGCGATATTTCTTATTCATTTCATTTATGATCGAGGCCATGGTTGTACTCTTGCCTGAGCCGGTATCACCTGTAACCAGTACCAGGCCACGCGGCAGATCTACCATCTTTTCCACTACTTCAGGAAGATTAAGGTTTTCCAGTAGGGGCACTTTATCAGAAATGGAACGAAAGGCGATCGCAACGCTTTCACGCTGATAGTGAGCGTTCACACGAAAACGACCTTTGCCCTTAACTTCGGTGGAAAAGTCGAGATCTCTTTTAGTCTCAAATTCAGCAAATCGTTCGGGGCTTACCATTTCTTTTACCATAGCTTCAGCATCAGCAGGAGTGACTACGGGGAAATCAGCCTCACAGAGAATAGTGTTCTTTCTCATCAGAGGCGGGGCACCGCAGACTATGTGTATATCTGATACTTTTTCGTCGAGTGCCCTGATTAGAATGTCTTGTAAATTAGTCATTTTTATCTCCTGTAGAGACGCATGATCATGCGTCTCAATTTCGCCAATCATATCTCTTGTTGCTACGCATCATATTAACCATCAATCTGGCATAGTATGATCTTTGTTCATACTTTCAGGGCGCTTTGTGCGCCACTTATTATCCTGTCGGCAATTTGCAGACGCATGATTATGCGTCTCTGTTAAATTGCATCAACGGTAGCTTTCATAACTTCATCAACTGAGGTTATACCTTGTTTGACTTTCTGGAAGCCGCTGGTTCTTAATGATACCATGCCGCGTTCATTACATAAGCGGCGCAGTTCGGTTACCGATGGGTTTTTAGAAATTATATCGCGATAGACATCGTCGAGCGCTAATAGTTCATATATGCCTACTCGTCCCTGGTAGCCTGTATGCCGGCATTTGTCGCACCCGGCACCGAGCCAGGCTTTGGTGGTGTTAAAGCCATGCGCCTGCATGAATATCGCCTGTTCTGTGGGCAGTTCTGTTTCAGCTTTGCAATTTGAGCAGACCCGGCGAACCAATCTCTGGGCCAGTACGGCATTAAGTGAAGCTGAGATAAGGAACGGCTCTATGCCAATATTTATCAGACGGGTAATACTGCTGGGTGCATCATTAGTATGCAGAGTTGATAGTACCAGGTGGCCGGTAAGTGATGCCTGTATAGCAATACGAGCTGTTTCCTGATCTCGTATTTCGCCTACCATAACTACATCGGGGTCCTGCCGCAAGAGAGAACGCAGGGCAGCAGCAAAGCTCATGCCGATCTTGTCGTGTACCTGTACCTGATTTATGCCGTCAAGCTGATATTCTACCGGGTCTTCAACTGTAGATATATTCATCGTGCCGCGGTCAAGAGAACGCAATACGCCATAAAGCGTGGTACTCTTACCTGAACCGGTAGGGCCGGTAACTAAAATAATGCCATGTGGTTTCTCGATCTGGCTTCTGAGTATGACCAGGGTGTCTTCGTCCATTTGCAGGTCTTCCAGCGTACGGGCGGCACTGGCACCATCGAGTACGCGAATTACCACTTTTTCGCCATGCACAGTGGGCAGGGTCGAGACTCGCATGTCAATGTTTCTATTATCAATTACAACTCTCATACGGCCATCCTGCGGCACGCGCCGCTCGGCTATGTCCAGATTCGACATGATCTTTATACGAGAGACCACGGCTCCGAACATTGTATGGGGCGGTGAAATTATTTCAAATAATACACCGTCGATACGGTAACGAACCTTAAGTTTCTTATCACCTGGTTCGATGTGAATATCAGATGCCTTCTCGCGGATAGCATTAAGGATCAGATAATTCACGAATTTTATTATAGGAGAATCACCGGCTGCCTGTTCCAGTTGGGCCAGATCTTCTTCCTCTGCTTCTACTACCTCGACAGATTCGGCATCAATATCATCTATTATTTTGTCAACTTGCAGCTCAGATTTATTTTCTGAGGGATTAGCCAGTGCCAGAATGTCTTTTATCGCCTTGGCGGTACAAACATGTACTTTCAGCGGCCTGGCGGCTTTTCTTTGTATTTCGTCCTGTAAAAAGATATCGGTAGGGTCTGCCATAGCAACATGCAGCCAGCCGTCCTTAATGTCAATAGGCATGACACTATGTTGCTCGATGAAGGCGACATCAAGTATGGCCATTACCTTTAAGTTTATCTGTTCGGCGGTAAGCTCAATATAAGGCAGGCCATATTGCTCGGCCAGACAGCTTTGCAGCAGGTCTTCGCTGACAGCACCCATTTCCAGTAATATCTGTCCGAGTTTTTTGCGTGGCTGTTTAGCGTGCAGGCTTTTGGCCTGAGCCAGCAGTTTACTGTCTATATCAACCCGTGCTACCAGTCTTTCATCAACTGTTGACAGGCTGGTCTTTTCAGCGGGCGCAGCAATATTGGCAGGTTCAGCCCAGCTACTGTCCGGACCACCGGCATTCTCTGTTAAGTTGTCACCGTCTGCCCTGGCCTCTGTTGGCCTGACTGGCGGGTTGTTATTTATTTCTTTTCCGAACATCGATTCTGCCCTGTATTATTAACTTGCTATTGTGTCTCTGGCTTGTAGTCTGCCTCATGACCACTGAGCCAAAAAACATTATTTATAGTTCCAGTTGACAAGTATAGTCATCAGCCTCCAGTACGACTTTATTCATTTCAATCTGTTTGATCTTGAAAGAATCGGTTACCTTGTCACCGACTTTGTATATTTCGCCATTAATCATGCAGAAGTTGCCATTTGGCCCTTTCATTATCGAATTAAGTTTGAGAGAGCCAGCTTCACTGTTAAGCTGTTTTTCTCTCAGAACCTTTTGCGCAATATTCAGGTCATCCTGCTGAGACTCTTCTTTGATCTTTTCCTGAAGAACAAATGGGTTTTTATTGAGTTCATCGAGTTTTACCTGTTTACCGCCGGGCAACTCATAGAAAGCGTTTACCAGCAGTTCACTATCGGCGGTATTTTTTACCCCGACGAGTTTGGCAAGTGCTATGTCAAGTTTACTTACCTTATCTGATTTACTGTCTTGCTCATCGGCAGGTGTTTTATGTGCCAGTCCTGCCAGCCAGACCCCGACAATTGCCAGCACGCAGACGGTGAGCAGAATGTAGGTGTTTCTGCTACTGCTTTTGGAAGAGATAGCATAGGACATGTCATCATCAGCAGGTTCCTGTGTTTCTGCTGTGGCCGGCGTGGCTTTAATGTCATCTGTCTCTTGTTCTTCAATTTTATCTTCAAAAAAGTTCATTTGTCTGACCCTTTATAGTTTGGGTTTCACGCGGGTATCTTAAGAGTTATAGCTAAGACTATTTGCTCAGGATACTTTATTGTCATAGAATATGCTCAGTACAAATTTTACCGTCATGGCACCTGGCACATTCTCATCTTTGCTTATTTCCATCTTACTGACTTTGGTAATTCGCTGCATTTGTTCCAGGTCGAGTAAGAACTGATAAAAAGATTCAAAACTGCCATATAGTTCCATTTCAATTGGCTGTTCATTGTAGAGTGAAAAAGGTTTGGTCTTTTCCGTCTTGAACAATCTTGTCTCGAGCTTTTGTTTATCTGCTATACGAGTAACATCTTCCAGAACCTTGTGTATTTCATGGCGGCCTGGCAATTTACTCTCGAAGAAGGAAACGGCCTCTGCCAGTTTTTCAACTTCGGTATTGAGGTCTTCGATCTTTTGCAAAGCCTTGGTCAGCTCTTGCAATTTTTCGGTTTGCTGTTGATATTGCTCCCGGTGCAGCTTCCAGTTTTCATTAGCTGGCTTAAAAATCCAGAAATAAGAGCCTATAGGCATTGCTGCCAGTAATCCGAAAAATAATAGTTCGCGTATTCCTAATTTCATGGTATTTCTCCTGACTGTAACAGTTTCAGGTATCTATCAATAGTTCTTAATGTGCTGCTTACGCGCCCACATTACATCAGCCTCGGTAGCCTTGGTCTCCGGGTTCATGATCGCTGATATTTCAAACCTTTTATATGTACTCTCCTGTCTGATAAATTCTTCAGAATATTTCAGAGAGACATTTGCCATAAGGTTTGACTTACTCAGGTCAGAAATCAACTGGGCTACTTCCAGGTCACTACCAGCCAGTCCGATGAACCTGACTTCTGTCTCAAATTTCTTTACAGGTATGACAGGCTTTTCCGGCTCACTGCTCTTTTTCTTGGATGCAGCAGTCTTGGCCGTAGCGGTTTTAGTCGTTGTTGGTTTTGGCAGAGCAACTTTAACTTCACGAGTGTCAAGATTGTAGCTTAACAGAGAAACGCCGGCAGGCAGATTGTTAGTTATTGTTGCCAGCAGCAAAGAACGAGGTATCGGCTCGGTGAGCATAGCACTAAGTTGAGCCTTATCCTGCATTTGGAGTTTCTTCTTTTCCAGATTTTCCAGCTTGGCCAGCGAGTCGCCAGCGAGTTCCATTCTTTCTGCCATCTCCAGTTTTTGCGTTTCCATCAATTTACGACGGCTTTCTGTCAGGAACCAACCGGCTGCTATGCCGGATAATACCAATATAAACAGGAGCAGACAGATAATGTTGGTACGCTGTTGAGCTTTTTTCTCCAGATAATCTTCTGGTAAAAAATTCATGTTCTCTTTCATAATTGTGTTACCCCGTATGCGATTGACCATTGGGTGTCAGGCAGCATTTCCCCTGAAAAATCTATTGGGAGATGCCCTGCCCTGCCCTCCAGGTCAAGACGATTGATAAACTGATCAACTAATTGTTCATTAACGCAGTATCCGCCGGTGAATAACAGGCGATTGACAGGAGTGTTTTCCCACAGCATGTCATGATAACGGATACAAGCCCGCAATTCCTCCAGCATAACAGTAGGGTCAAGGCTGTGTCGGCCATCCTTATTATATGCAGATTCTATTCTCCGACAGAAAGTCACTTCGCTGCCGTGAGTTATTATCGCCCAGGCTGACCTGCTGCCCATATCAATGAACATAACCCGGTCCTGAGGATTTATGTTAGCGTGCTTATAGGCACCTGGCAATATCACCGGCGGTACGCTGACACTGTCAACCTCCAACTTGCAGCTTTCCAGACACCGAATATGGTGGAAGAGGTTTTTACCACTTACTGCCAGCACAATGATTTCGAGCTTAACGCTATTGTCACGACTGTCGAATATCTCACCGGCGACTATATGGCGGATCATCGAATTCTCAATAGCAAAGGGAAGTTTATCTCTGACCTCATTTTTTACTACCTGACTGAGTTGTGCTTCATCCATTTTGTCCAGACGCAAATGGCAGGTAGCTATCTGCGCGGTGGGCAAACTACTTCTCACCTGATGGCCTTTGAACCCGGTCCTGTTTATCATCTCGTGGATTGCCTTGCCAGCCCACTGACTGTAAGCCAGAGGGTCGTCCTGTACTTCAACTGGTACAGCCATCTTATCAGCCAGATAGTCTCGCTCTCCGGCTTTCTGCTGGAGCACTTTAAGACTGGCTCTGCCAAAGTCGATGCCAATCGGATTGATTTTTCTACTGAATAAATTCATTTTCTTAGCCGCTTACTTTTTCTCTACCTGCTTGAGCATTTCCTCTTTTATCTTCGCCGCTACAAGATGTGTTTATACACACTCTTGCCTTAGCTATTAATCTGACTATATACAGAGTCACTTAACTCTAATATTAGATTTTATCTAAATCAACAAAACCTCCCATATTAACGCTGTGTTTATGAATAAATTACCTATATTAACCGTAAAATGCCATTCAGACGATATAGCTTAACACTGATATTGATATTAATACTGATAAATGAGAGATTATAGGACGGGCTCATCTGATAATTTTTTGCCTTGTATGAATTAAAATGTGAGGCGTAAGATTATGGGGCTTTTGATTTTACGATTTGTTTCTGTATTTTTCGCTGGCATATATGACAGCACAAAACACAGCATGGTTATAATCAATTTTACTATTATCCGTAATTGGTTAATCAATGACCCGAAATTTCAGGCCCTTAGATCCGTCTGGTGATGTGTTACGATGGTGTGAGTGCGTGCTTATTTTGATGCTATGCTTAAAGGGGGATAATATTTTTTTATTATTAGCTGATTTGTTTGAATATCTTACGAAACCGCAACGGGTTTTTAGCCGATATAAGTCTCTGTATGATAGTTATATCTGTCATATTTTTTTGCCTGACATGTTCCATGGTCTTGCAAATAAAGAACTTGCTATTGATAAATTGGGTAAGAACCGATAGAATCAAAAAGGTATAGTTCAGTTCTGGTCAGAGTCAGAATTGGTTATGCTGAAAACAACTTTATTATAGGACGATGAGTTTGGCTTCGGTTTTATATCAGGCTAACTTATTATTTAATAGTAAGATATAACTGAAAATTAAATATGACTGTAAGTTAAGACCGTTGCTTACCGATCGATAATGTCTCTGAACAGGGGGTTATATATACGATTAAAACGGGGTTGGCTTCAGACAAAGATAGTACCCATGATGGGTATAAACATCAACAGTGATCGGAGATTGAAATGTTTGAGAGATTTACCGACAGAGCCAGAAAGATAATGGCACTAGCCAATCAGGAGGCACAAAGGTTTAATCATGAATACATTGGCACAGAGCATATTTTGCTCGGCCTGGTTCGTGAGGGCAGCGGCGTAGGTGCAAATGTCCTTAAAAATCTGGATGTCGATTTGCGTAAAGTGCGTCTTGAGATCGAAAAGCTGGTGAAAAGTGGCCCGGACATGGTTACAATGGGCAAATTGCCGCAAACACCTCGTGCTAAGAAGGTTATAGAATACGCTATAGAAGAGGCCCGTGCTTTGAACCATAATTATGTAGGTACAGAGCATTTGCTTTTGGGCTTACTGCGTGAAAGCGAAGGCGTTGCGGCTCAAGTACTTATGAATCTTGGTCTCAAATTAGACAAGGTTCGCGAGGAAGTGCTTAATCTTCTGGGTGCCGGCTTAGACAATGCCGAGATTAACCCTCAGACTAATAATACTTCTAATCCCGCATCTGAAAGTATGGGTGGTACTGGCTCTGATAGTTTTGGCAGTTCTAAAACCTCTAAAAGTAAGACTCCGGCTCTGGACAGTTTTGGCAGAGATTTGACCGAGCTTGCCCGTCAGGGGCAGTTGGACCCGGTTATCGGACGAAAAAATGAGATAGAGCGTGTGCTTCAGGTATTGTGTCGTCGTACCAAGAATAACCCGGTACTTATTGGCGAGGCTGGCGTTGGTAAGACAGCGATAGTAGAAGGTCTGGCTCAGAAGATAATAAACCATGAAGTGCCCGAGATTCTGGCGGGGCGCAGGTTGGTAGTGCTTGATCTGGCAATGATGGTAGCTGGTACTAAGTATCGCGGCCAGTTTGAAGAGCGAATTAAGGCTGTGATGAACGAGGTGAAGCGAGCCCGCAATGTTATCCTGTTCATTGATGAGCTGCATACTCTGGTTGGTGCTGGTGGTGCAGAAGGTGCTATAGATGCCTCAAATGTACTGAAGCCGGCGTTGAGTCGTGGTGAGATACAGTGTATTGGTGCTACCACTCTGGATGAGTACCGTAAATATATAGAAAAGGATGCCGCCCTGGAGCGCAGATTCCAGACTATTTTGGTAGAGCCGCCGTCGAAGGAGCAGGCTTTGCTCATACTCAAGGGGTTGCGTGATAATTATGAGGCTCATCATCGGGTAACTATAACTGATGAGGCCATAGATGCGGCGGTTGAGCTGTCCAGCAGATATATCACCGGCAGATGCCTGCCAGATAAGGCGATAGATGTACTTGACGAGGCTGGTGCCCGTGTCAGGTTGGCTACTATGACCAAGCCGCCAGATCTTACAGACATTGAGAAGGAAATAGAAAGACTTCAGATCGAAAAAGATGAGTCTGTAAAGAACGCCGACTATGAGCGTGCCGCTCTGTTGCGTGATGAGGCCCAGAAAATGCAGCTCAAGAAAGAAGAGATGCAGAATAAATGGCGTCAGGAGAATAATGAATCAGTTGGCCTGGTAGATGAAGAGATAATAGCTGAAGTTGTCAGTATGATAACCGGCGTGCCTCTGACCAGATTAAAAAAGGAAGAAGTTGCCAGATTACTCGAACTGGAAAACGAGCTGCATAAGCGAGTTGTCAGTCAGGACGAGGCGATCAAGGTGGTTGCGAAATGTATTCGCCGGAGCCGCAGCGGCTTGAAAGACCCCAAACGGCCGATGGGCTGCTTTATCTTTGTAGGACCATCTGGTGTTGGTAAGACCTTGCTGGCTCGTGCTTTAGCTGAGTTCCTCTTTGGTAACGAAGATGCTCTTATTCAGTTGGATATGAGCGAGTATATGGAAAAGCATAATGTTTCAAGGCTGGTAGGTGCCCCTCCGGGATATGTCGGCTTTGAAGAAGGCGGCCAGCTTACTGAACGGATCAGGCGCAGACCTTATTCTGTCGTGCTGCTCGATGAGATCGAAAAGGCGCATACTGATGTGTCCAATATGCTCTTACAGGTAATGGAAGAAGGAAGGCTCACTGACAGCTTCGGCCGTCATATTGATTTCCGTAATACCATACTTATTATGACCAGTAATATTGGTGCTGACCTGATCAAGAATCAGGGTGGTACAGGTTTTGGTTTTGGCAAACGAGATACCGAAAGCAGTTATCTCAAGATGAAGGACATTTTGCAGAAAGAAGCCGAACGCTTCTTCCGTCCTGAGTTCCTCAACCGACTTGATGATCTGATCGTATTCCAGTCGCTTAAACGCGAGGATCTGGTTACTATTGTCAAGTATG
>JAFGDI010000250.1 GCA_016932145.1 Sedimentisphaerales bacterium | reverse complement strand
TCCATTTCCTTCATAGAGGAAATATCCTGCACTATCCCATACTTACCAACAAGATTCCCATCCTGATCATACTCATTGCTTGAATTCATCATGATGAAATGCTCACGCTCATCAAGCAATATCCTGAACTCGAATTTATATGTTTCAAAACGATTACTAATTGAATCGGCGATCATTGTCAATAGCGTATCTTTATCTTCCGGTACAATATTGACGAACATGGCATCAAATGTAAGTCTGTTATTATGACTATTTACACCTAAAACCTGCAATGCTTCTGCTGACACATGGTATAACTGACTTTTTGCGTCATAACTCCAATAGCCAACTTTAGCTACCAACCAGGCTTGTTGCCTGTGCTGTCTGGCATGGACATCTTCTGTAACATCTTTCAGAACGCTTCGTAATGTCAGCGGAACACCTTCAGCACTGCGCGAACAGGTAGTACAATCTTCTATCCAGATGGTCGAACCATCATTTTTCAACATTCGGTAAGGATTATGCACCCACTTTTCCTGGCGGGTATGATACATATATCCTTTATTTTCATCTTTAACTAATTGCAGATCATCAGGGTGGATCAATGAATCAAAGTTTATACTCCCAGACAGGATCACATTAGAATTATAACCCAAAATATTAAGTATATTACCAGAGACATAACTCACTGGCATATCATCGGGTTCTAAAACATTGCGAACAACTGCCAGCAAATCGCTGGAGGAAATGATCTTGCCTATATGATTCAGACCCTGCTGTGCCCTGTATCGTTCGGTAATGTCATGAAAACTGAGAACATAACCACTTCGATTATTGTCTATATTGTTAAAGGGCGAAATGTTAACCTGAAACCAGCGATCTGCCTTTTCATTATAAACATCTCCCTGACCATTAACTCCCGAGGTAATTACTTCTTTAAGGGGAAAATACATTGAGCTTTCCCAGAACAAATCACATTCGGTATTGCAATTTCTACCCTTATCAAACCCTAATATGGCCTTACCGGCAGGATTTACCCAGACAGTTTTACCGGTTTCATCAAGAAAGGCCAGACCTATTGATATCTTATCTGTTATTATCTTAGATTTAAGGGTATTATCCTCTATTGAACCCAGAATAATATTTATCTTCTCACATAACTCGGCTACATCATAGGCAACTGACATATCCTTTATCGGTGAATATTTGCCATCCTGAATTATCTGCTGCAAATGCTGGGATAAAATGACAAGTGAAGCACGACTTTTTCGCTTTCCATGATAATACAGCACCAGACATATACTGCCAATAGTAATAGTATTCAGTAATACACCAAATGCGATCTTGACGCTATTCAAAACACTGTCATTGCCTAATGAATTTGTATCGCGTCCCAGTAAATACCGCTCAGCATCTTCAAATCTGACTGATGATGTATAGTATAGTATCACATTAACTATCAGCACTGTTATAAGCACTGAAATTATCAATTTTATCTTTCTCTTATTGACCATAATAACTCGAATTTTCTGACAATTATATATTCATTGCCAATTTCCGGACATATTTCATAATAACTGTCAATTTTTCAAATATTATCGTTTCTTCTCCTTAACTCAGACAATCATAACATCGGTTATAAACAGGCTTTGATTAACTTCATATTATTATATAAATATGCAAAAAAGGAGAAAAATGACATTATTGTATAAACAGTTTAATATCAATTACTTATGCCAACAATGACTTGAATTCATAGTTCATAAAAAAGGAGATTATTTAATACAGGACCTATAATAGCAGGAATAACAGCACTGATGTTGGATCAACCTTTAATATTTCCGACCGGCACAAGCCTGACAACTGGCAGACTGAGCTTAACAGATGAAATTGTATCCACAATTGAGTTTATATCTTTATAGGCAGCACCTGCCTCTTCCGCCAGACCGGCATAACTGGCGCAACGAATAGCTATGCCCTTTGCCTTCAACTCATCGACCAGATCTTTGCCGTTAAACTGTGATTTGGCCTTGGTGCGACTCATAAGACGACCGCTGCCATGGGCGGTTGAGGCAAATGCTAACGGATTTGAGCTGGTTTCACAGCCTGCCAGCAAATATGAACCCGTTTCCATACTACCCCCAATTATTACAGGCTGGCCCGTTTTGCGGTATGTCTGCGGTAACTCGGGCCTGTCAGGGCCAAATGCTCTGGTTGCTCCCTTGCGATGCACAAGTAACCGTTTTTTTGTACCAGCAATTATATGTTCTTCCAGTTTGGCTGTATTATGACACACATCATAGACCTGATCTATACCCAGTTCATCCTGCGACAAGCCAAATACCTCGGCGAAAACCTCCCTTATACCATGGGTTATCAACTGCCGATTAACATAAGCCATATTTACTGCACATTTCATAGCAGCAAAATAATCCTGACCTTCCGGCGATTCCAGAGGCACGCAGGCCAGCTCTCTGTCGGGCAATGATATTCCATATCCGGGCATGACAGCTAGCAATGACCGCAAATAGTCCGTTGCCACCTGATGGCCAAACCCACGACTGCCGCAGTGGAACATAATAGCGATCTGATTGGACATATTAAGACCAAAAGACTCGGCTAACTGCTTATCGTAAACATTATTGGCTCGCACAACCTGAATTTCCAGATAATGATTACCGCTGCCCAGAGAGCCAACCTGCCCGATACCTCTTTCGATACATTTATCAGATACTTTTGCGGCATCAGCCCCCGGAACACAACCATTATCCTCAGTATTGAGCAAATCTTCCTGCCGGGCATAGCCTCTTTCTAATGCCCACTGAGAACCCTGTTCCAGCATCTCACAAAACTCTTTTTTATTAAGTTTTACCATGCCTTTACCGCCGACACCAACAGGTATCCGCCGGAATAGGGCTTCAAGCAATTTATTTATCCGGGGCTTTACCTGATCATAAGTAAGATTCGTGCGTAATAATCTCATGCCGCAGTTTATATCAAAACCGATACCACCGGGGGAAATAACACCGCCCTGAGAGGGATCCGTAGCTGCAACCCCGCCAATAGGGAAACCATAACCCCAATGGCCATCGGGCATACAGTAAGCACGATCAACTATGCCGGGCAAATGGCAGACATTGGCAAGCTGCGTAACTACTCCATCTTCCATTGAGGCAAATAACTCCGGCCCGGCGAAGATCCTGCCCGGCACCCGCATGCCAGGTAAATGATCCTGCGGCAGCTCCCAGATATACTCACTGATCTTATTTAACGATTCTTTCATA
>JAFGDI010000249.1 GCA_016932145.1 Sedimentisphaerales bacterium | reverse complement strand
CAGCCAAAACGAAAACTTGTTAATGGCTACAAAATCGATAACATACTATAATGCAAAGAGTTAAAGCAATGACAGTGCCATTGGTGCTGGGTACAGATAATGCCGACTAAATCAAATACTGCCACTTCACTTAAACCGCTGGTCTGCTTTAACCTTAGCATAATGCTGGGATTCGGCGCGTATTATATCGCCTACATGAATTATGAATTCATTATTTATCTCGCTGTCGTACTCGCCGCCGCAGTAGCTGTGGGCATGACCCATGCCGTCGTGGGCTATTCCCGCCTGCTCTTATGGGGGCTTAGTTTCTGGGGAATGCTGCATATGGCCGGTGGTGCTTTTTATCTGGGAGATGTCAGACTCTACGAACTCATTCTTTTGCCACTGAGCGATTCTCTGCCAATATTCCGCTATGACCAGTTTGTACACATCTGGGGCTTTGGCATGACTACCTTACTCTGTGAACAACTGATCAGGCCCTATCGCAATGACCGCAAAGGCGGATTTGCCCTCTGGCTTATCCTGGCAATGGCCGGCCTGGGTATTGGGGCCGTTAATGAAATACTCGAATTCTTCGTTACTCTGGCTGTACCCGAAAGTGGGGTTGGCGACTATCTCAATACTTCACTCGACCTTATCGCTGATATTATTGGTGCCGGCCTGGCAGTCATATATTTAAACCTGAACCAACGAAAGCAGATGGTGAGGTAGGTGCATTATGTTCCTGAAAAATCTGACCCTTACTTTGTTATTACTCTCGGCCTGGCTCGGAGCTGATACCGATATCCCCGGCATTGCCGTTACCATAAAGTCCGGCTATAATACTCTCAGTCTCGCCGGTACCAGCAAACTGGGCTATGGCCTGGTTATCAAATCGCAGGACACAATATACAATAGCCATAAGATCGGTCGCCCGCTCATGATCATGGTCGATGGCGTTGAATCTTACGGAATATATAACCGCTTTTATCAACTCGCAGATGGTATCGCCTGTTCGGGAATTATGCTCGCCGGTAAAGGCAGCCAGTTTGAATTCACCGATACCTATCGCCCCATTGCCAATTCCGGATTCTGGCTCGAAAGAACAGTTGAAGTTAAAACCGCTCTCCAGATCGATAAGTCGTTCAACTCGCTCTTTGGCTTGCAGATCTCACGCTCTGATATTATTACCGACCACGATTATTTTGTGCCCGGCATCTGGTATAAAAATAACTTCGACATTAAAATGCCCGGCGTATTAGCCGCTGACCCACGCGACCAATATTTCATCTTCCGTGAAGACAGACTGCCCTTGCCCCTGGTTATGGCCCGCCATAAAGGCAATGGCTCGGTTGTTTCTCTCCTCCATTACAAGGCTTTGCCAGCTACCATAGCCGCTGATCGCGGACCTGACAGTATTACTGATGAAAGATTGCTCACCGGCTCGCTCGGTGTTGGCTGTGAAAATTCTACTTCCTTATTATTTATGTTCCCTGGCTCTGAAGGGCAAAAAAATCATCTTACATCCGGACCCAGGCAAAATTCATGGGCTAATCGCTCTCACCCCGTTCGTAAAGGACTCAAGCAACAATATCACCTTATACTAGATTTTGGCCAGACAACTGACTATGCCCAGGCCGTCAGTGCTTCGTGGCGACGAGCATTTGACTTATATCAGCCGCCAGTTTATCAAGTGCCGCTAAAACAGATATACTCTGGCCTGCTCAATACTCTCGACTATTATTACACGCCAGCCGATAAAGCCGGCACCGGCTACGATGTACCCGGACTGCCTTTCTCTGTCTTTTTACCTGAAGGTAAGGTACGCGCCTATAATTACCAGAGCGGCTTTATCGGACGGCAAACGGCTAACGCCGCTTCCTGGCTCTGGCAGGCACTCGCCGATAATAATACTCAGGGTATTGATCGTGCCAGTGCCATACTCGATTTCTGGGCCGATTCTTCGCTTCTGCCCTCTGGTCTGCCCCGTACCTGGTATGACCCTGCCAATGGCACAGAAGCTGCCGGGGCATGGAGAATTGCCGATAATAACTCCGGCGGCTCAGCTCTGCGCGTCGCTTGTGGTGGTATGGGCTCTTTGCTACAGGCATGGCAGTTCATGAAGCAAAAGGATAACGCTAAACCTCAATGGCTCGAAGCCTGCACACGATTCGGCGACTGGCTCTGCGATAATCAGAATAATGATGGCAGCTATTTCCTCGCTTATAACCATCAGCTCAATAATAACCGGCACATACCCACAAACACCAGCAAATTTACTACGACCTGTGCTATTACCTATCTGGCAGAACTATACCGGGCCACCAGTCAGGAAAAATATAAAAATGCCGCCCTCAAAGCAGCTAACTTCGCCTGGACTAATATTCATTTGCCCTATAATTATATCGGTTGTGTTATTGATAATCCCAATGTAATTGATCGAGAATCCGGACAGGAGGCTCTTTATGCCTTTATCGCTCTCTATGACCTCACTGGCGAGGAACGCTGGCTCGCAGCCGCCATTCAGGCCGCTGAATATACCATCACCTGGTCTTATTGTTATGAAGTGCCCGCCGAACTCGATGCACCGGCTACCCATTTCCCCGCTAATAAAAGCATTATCGGACAGACGATCATCGCTACCGGCCATTCGGCCGCCGATCTGGGACTGGCCTTTTCCGCTTATCATTATTACCGGCTCTATCTGCTCACCAACGATAAATACTATCTGCATATCACCCGACTGCTCCTGCACAATACCAAGCAGTCGATGAACTGGGACGGTAAATTATATCCCGGTAAACCCACCGGCCTGCAACTCGAAGCATTCTCCATTACCGTACCCAGAAGACTCGGTGTCATGCAATGCCTGAGCTGGAACTACGCCGCTCATCTGGAACCCTTAACCAGATTCCTGCAAACCTACGGAACCTTCGACCTTAACACCCTGGAAAAATCACCCATCACCCCAAACAATCCAGCCCAATCCCCCCAGTAGCCCCGGCAATATTCGCCCGCCCGGCGTAACGACCTGGGAACGCCGAGCCCCAGCTCGGCAAATTACCAGACACCGCCAACCCCCCAAACAAGACCAGCCCAATCCCCCCAGTAGCCCCGGCAATATTCGCCCGCCCGGCGGTGCTTACGCCGCACAGGCGAATCATTATCACTCACGCCATTTGCCTGACCATTTAATACTGCTGTCAGCTTCAAACCCACACGATACAATCTAAACAGTCGCCACAGGCAATATTCGCCCGTCCGGCGTAAGGACCTGGGAACGCCGAGCCCCAGCTCGGCAAATCAATCTGACACCGCCAACCCCCCAAACAAGACCAGCCCAATCCCCCCAGTCGCCCCGGCAAGTCCCGCCCGTCCGGCGTAAGGACCCCAACTCCAACACAAAACTGGCGATTCCCAACGGGAATCGCCCATACAAATAGTTACAACTAAAATAATCCTCAGTGCGTGCTGGCACGCACTGTTTCGCCCGTGCGGCGTAAGCACCTAGAGCCAGACATCCAGTGATATGAATCGTAGTAGTGAATCTTTGCACCAGCTATATAGTGTTGCCTTACCGCAGTCGATCCGCACCCGACCGGACATATAGGCTAACGCCGGGTCGTTGAACTGATCCTGGTCCAGAGCTATTGTCATTTCATATACCGCCTCTACGGGCTTTTCCTTACCTGTAGCCGCATCATATTCGGTCAATACCTCACCACCCACCTTATTACTCAAGGCCAATCTCTCGGCGAACTGACCCATATCATATTCACAATGAGATGATACCGACACCACTTTCCCGGTAAAGGTCTCATCGGCAAAACCATATAACATCAGCTCGGCGGTCGGCTGAGAATCTTTCAAGCCGCTTATCCGCGAAAGGGTATTTTCCGGTATCAGCACTTTGGCTTCATACCGGCGCGTGTCAGCCAATAGCAGCAGGGGGCGTCCCTCTAATACATAGCCATCTCGTATCTTATCGAGTTCCGCCTTCTGGCTGAGTACCTGACCTTCAAAGGGCACTATTATATTGAGCTTCTCCAGTTGGCTCCGGATCATATTCAACTGTTCATTCAACGACACTATCTGACTTTCATAGCGCGCCGTCAATTCTGGCAACCCCATATTATGGGCATTAGTCCGGTCGATTTTCGCCTGTTCCAGTTCCGCCTGAACACTACGGAGTTCGCTCAACAGCAGCGGGTTCTCTATCGTCGCTGCCAGTGTACCGGGCTTGAGCCATTTACCTTGCTTTACCACATCGGTCAATACTACTTTACCCGGCACTTCTGTCCGCAGCCATTGCAATTGACCTGGCTCCAATATGAAGTTCAGAGTTACTTCCTGCTTAAACGGTATGAACATTGTCAGCCCCAAAAATACTACCATTATCGCCAGTAATATCAGCAGCCGATTATTTGTTATGCCCAGGGCATCTTTGCGTGAAAAGATCATGGTTCCGCCTTTTATAAATGGAAATGCGATCATACTTACTACTGAGGCCACTAATAACAGACGACCCAGAGTCTCCAGCCGCATCGACTTGAAGAATAGATAGATCATAAAGGTGATCGAAAAACATAAAAATATCCGATAGATAAATGCAAATACCGCATACAGTGGAAATATCATCTTATATCTGTGCTCTTCCGCTGCCTCGAGTGGCCGGCCGCCAAATATATATTTCACCCATACATTGGTTATAGCATCTGACGCTCGCTTACGCAGGTTCGGTATCTCCATCAGGTCCATTACAATATAGTAGCCATCAAACTTCATCAGCGGGTTGGCATTGAACATTATCGTTGAAATTGAGCAGGCTATTATTATATTAAAACAGAACGCATGTATAAAGCCCGGCTGATCTGTGAAATACCATATTATCGACGCTATCGCCGCAATGAACAGCTCGGTTAATATCCCCGCCGCCGTAGCCATTACCCGATGCAGCTTATTACGAAATATCCACGAATCGGTAATATTGCAATATAGCATCGGCATAAATACCAGCAGCAGAAATCCGATCTCATGTACCTCGCCGCCATAATGCTTGCAGGTAAACCCATGACCAAATTCATGTAATACTTTCGTCAACCAGATCGCCGCGAACAGTACCGGTATATTCCAGATCGTAAAAAAATTGCTCTGAAACATCACTACAAAATCCTGCCAGCGATGCAATACTAATCCGCCGGCCACTGCCAGTAAGACCAGATAAAAAATGAAAAAGCCAGTCGTCCAGATGAATCGCAGCTTCTCTATGCTCTTATTAAATATCTTATCCGGATCGAACAGCGGTATCTTCAAAAACAAAAAGTTCATTATCTGGCCAAACAGCTTCTTCTTATATGTCCGCTTCGACGACCGGAAAAATATCTCATCTCTATCTGGATGGCTCGCAATCAGAATATTCTTCTGCATTAGTGACCGAATAAAATCCGCCACCTGACCGGGCTTTATCTGCTCGCCATTGAACTTCTTCCTGTGCCGTTCGATCAGCTCGCCCAGCGTTACATTTTCTGATAATTGCTCAATTATATAATGCTCTTCACGATTAAAGCGATAATATCGCAGGCTCATTGGGTCTTTATATACCCAATACGGCTGGCCATCATATACTTGCGGATACACCTTCAGCTCCGGCCGTACACGCGGCATAAGCTGGGCATCAGAAAATGAATTTGTACTGCTCTCTGCCATATCGTCTCACTGTTTTCCAGTTTACTACTGAATCCTTCCTCACCGTTCATACGGTTATAATAAATCATAAGTTGAGGTATTCCTAAATCCCGAACTCGCTTCGGGGCTGCGGTGTTGCTGCTCAACCTGGTTTTTAAGGCGGTGCGGCGGTGAGTATCTGATAAATTGAAATATCTCTGT
>JAFGDI010000004.1 GCA_016932145.1 Sedimentisphaerales bacterium | reverse complement strand
GGGCCGACGGGTGCCTTTGTAATCCTGGTATCTGCTATAACTGCCAAATATGGCTATGAGGGTTTGGCAGTCTGTACGGCGATAGCTGGTTTTCTGTTGATCTTATTTGGTTTATGCCGGATGGGCGGTATGATCAAGTTCATACCATTTCCAGTAGTTACTGGTTTTACGACAGGTATAGCCCTTGTAATATTTTCGACTCAGATACGCGACCTTTTCGGCCTTTCTGTTGAAAATGTGCCCGCTGAGTTTATTGCTAAGTGGCGTGCTTATATAATGGCTTTTCCTTCAATAAATATCCAGGCATCGCTGCTTGGTATCGGAACTATTGTATTAATAGTCTTGATCAGGAAATATCGTCCTAAGTTGCCAGCTATGCTTATTGGTATGTTGGCAGCAACGATAATCAGCAGTATATTGGGTCTGAATGTTGAGACGATTGGCAGTCGTTTTGGCGATCTGCCCCGTACTCTGCCCTCACCATCATTCCCCACTATTCCCAGAGAGCATATATTAGAATTAATTAAGCCGGCATTTACAATAGCTTTATTAGCGGCCATAGAATCACTGCTATCAGCTACAGTGGCTGATGGTATGATAAGCGGTCGTCATCGTTCTAACATGGAGCTGGTAGCGCAGGGCTTTGCTAATCTGGGCAGTGTGATATTTGGCGGCATTCCTGCTACCGGTGCAATAGCCCGTACAGCTACAAATGTTAAAAGCGGAGCAAAAACGCCTGTCGCTGGTATTATACATGCTCTTACTCTGGCCTTATTACTGCTATTTCTGGCTCCTTATGCCAAGCTGATACCATTGGCGGCACTGGCGGGCATATTGGTAGTGGTTAGCTATAATATGGCCGAGCTGCATCATTTTAAGTCATTGTTAAAAGGACCGGCCAGTGATGCTTTTGTTCTGGTACTGACATTTTTCCTGACAATATTAGTTGATCTGACCGTTGCCGTCGAAGTTGGTGTTGTATTAGCCGCTATGCTCTTTGTAAGACGAATGTCTGAATTCAGTAATGTAGGAGCTATTACTCGTGAGCTACGCAGCGATGAAGATCTTGCTCGAGAAGTACAGACTAATGGTCTGAAATATGTGCCAGCCGGAATTGAAGTGTTTGAGGTATCAGGGCCGTTTTTCTTTGGTATGATCGATACTTTTAAAGGTGCTTTGAAAAATGTTCAGCATGATAAAGTGCCGGTATTGATAATTCGTATAAGAAATGTGCCGGTTATTGATGCTACTGGTTTACATGCTTTGCGTGAGCTTCATACTCGTTGTAAAAAAGAGGGCACTTTATTGGTGTTCTCGGGTGTTGGCGAGCAGCCTTACAGGGTGTTTAAGGATACAGGATTTATCAAAGAGGTTGGCCCGGAAAATGTCTGTTCTCATATTGATCTGGCTCTGAAACGAGCAGAAGAATATATACAGAGTAAAGCAGCTATTGTCAGTTAGACTCCACTCAGGCTAAAACCTGTTTTAATAGAAAAGCCCATTATTTCCTCTCGGAAGATAATGGGCTTTTTGTTTTAAGTTTGCAAGTGTTATTGATTCATTGCACTTATTATCGCTTGCAGATCGTTGTCAACTTCTATGGGCTTGTTTGAGTAGATGCCAGCCGTTTCAATATGATATGTAACCGTAACTGTCGGGTCTTTGAGCTGGTGGCCGGTAAGCACGCAGGCCACCCGCTGGTCATTGCCGATAATGCCCTGAGCCTGTAATTGTTTCAAGCCGGCTATGGTAGCGGCAGAAGCCGGCTCACAGCCTAAGCCATATTTACCCACTACAGCTTTAGCTTCGATTATCTGTTCATCAGAAACGCTTCTGACCACGCCATCGCAAATATCAAGGGCACGCAGGCATTTTACCAGATTAACCGGGCGTGATATCTCAATAGCAGTAGCTACAGTATCTGGAGTATAACCCGAAGCGTCAAGTTCAGCATAATAAGCCTTGATCTTAGCATCACGATCTTCTGAGTTCAGACGCAGGCCTCTTTTGGTATAAAGTTCATAGAGTGTATCAGCACCCTGGGCGACAATAATTGCGAGTCTGGGTATTCTGTCGATAAGCCCGAGTTCTTTGAGTTCGGCAAAAGCCTTACCAAAAGCGGAGCTATTACCCAGATTGCCGCCGGGAACGACGATCCAGTCTGGAACCTGCCAGTTGAGCCCTTCCAGAATGCGGTACATAATGGTTTTCTGACCTTCCAGCCGGAACGGGTTAACTGAGTTAACCAGATATAACTTTTCCTGCCTGGCTACATCCTGCACCTGTTTCATGCAGTCATCGAAATTACCTCTGACTTGCAGGGTCCGGGCACCGTAATCTAATGCCTGGCTGAGTTTGCCGTAGGCGATGCGTCCTGACCCGATAAAAACGGTACTTGCCATATCGCAGGCATGAGCATAAAGAGCCAGAGAGGCAGATGTATTGCCAGTTGAAGCACAGACCGCATGGCGGGCACCAACCATTCTGGCATGAGTAAATGCACCGCTCATACCATTATCCTTAAATGAACCACTGGGGTTACAGCCTTCATATTCCAGATAAACACTCCCGGGGTTCATCCCGGCATAAGCACCCACCTGGTCGTTTCTTTGCAGTATTGTCTGGCCTTCTCCCACGGTGGCAACATACTTATCATCGGTAAAGCCCAGGAAGTTGCGGAACCGCCACACGCCGGAATAATCCAGCGGGTTATTTCTACTGGACCAGCGTTTTTCAAACCAGTTCAGATTGGAGGGTACTTCTACCTTATTCCAGTCGTATTTAATGTCCAGAAGATTACCGCAAGTCGGGCATGCAGGTAATATTTCATCTATGCTATAGGTAGCTGCACAGCTACTGTTAATACATTGTTGCCAGGCTTTTTCCACGCCAAATTCCTTTCCGGATAATTTATTTTGATTTACTTAATCGTTTTCTTTTGAGTAACTTCTATTTCAAATTGCTTTCTGCCGAAAATAACATAATCACAAGGCGTAACAGATTTTATTATTTCATTATATTGTGTTGTCATTAACTGGCGGGCATTACTCAGCAGAAGCATAGATTTGCTGGCAGGTAATTCACCCAGCGGCTCCTGCTC
>JAFGDI010000248.1 GCA_016932145.1 Sedimentisphaerales bacterium | reverse complement strand
ATATATCGCGGCCATAAGTTCCAACTCTGGGAAGGCGCCTTGCGTATGCCCTGCATTATCTCCTGGCCTGGTAATATACCCCAGGGACAGGTACGCGATCAGGTCACCAGCAGTATGGACCTGTACCCCACCCTCGCCGCATATTGCAATACTAAGCTGCCTGACAGAATAATCGATGGCTCTGATATTCGTGCTGTTATCGAATCACCTGAAGCAAGCTCACCTCACCATACTCTTTACTGGCAATATGCTGATAAATGGGCAGTTCGCGAGGGAAACTGGAAACTGGTCAAAGATAATAAGGAATTATTCCTCAGTGACATGAGTAAAGATGTTACTGAAACCAATAACCTCGCTCAGGACAACCCAGATATCGTTAAGCACCTCACAGAGCTGCACGAAAAATGGACCGTAACAGTGCAGGAACAGTAAAATCAGAAATAGTAAAAATCAATAATAACTGAATATTAATATGAGAAAAATTAAAATGAAAAAAGTATCAGCATTCCTCTCACTCACATTTTTATTTCTACTGATCGTAAGCAATATACAGGCACAAAATCTGTGCGATTATGTCAACCCCAATATTGGGTCGGTACATAGCCGCTGGTTCTTTTATACTCCGGCCTCTATGCCCTTTGGCATGGCCAAGGCAGGGCCGACTACTAATGCCCATTATGGCAATAAGGGCGGCTGGGAAGCAGTCGGTTATGATGGCCGACACGATTCCATTGAAGGGTTTGCCAATGTACATGAGTTCCAGGTTGGCGGCATAGTTCTCATGCCTACTACCGGAGAATTACAGACAATCCCCGGCGAATTAGATAACCCCGAAAGCGGCTATCGCAGCAGATTCAGTAAATCAACTGAAAAGGCTTCCGCCGGCAGCTATAGCGTCTCGCTCAGTGACTATAACATTAATGTTGAACTTACCGCAACCAAACGCGTCGCTTTCCACCGCTATAGCTTCCCTTCAGACAAAACCGGCAATATCATCTTTGATATCGGTAATGTCCAGGGTGAGAGCGGCCAAATACTAGACGCCGGCGTAGAGGTTGTCGCCGACAACTGCGTAGAAGGTTATGTCATTAGCTACCCGGTATATGTCAATAAATATCAGAACGGTGCAACTGTTCCGATCTATTTCGTTGCCCGGCTTAATGAGCCGCAAGCCAACTGGGGTGTATTTAAAGGCAAAGACATATTCCCCGGCCAGAAAAAGATTACCGGGCCGGGCAGTGGTGCTTATTGCTCTTTTGCTCCCGAAACAAACCATACAGATCGCAAAGCCATCGAGATAAAAGTGGGCATATCTTATACTTCTCTGGCTAATGCCCGGGCTAATCTCGCCGCTGAAGCTGATTCACTCAACTTCGATCAGGCACTTAGCCAATGCCGAAACACCTGGGAGGCCGAACTGGCCAAAATTCAGGTACAAGGCGGTCGTCATGAAGATAAGGTAAAGTTCTACACCGGTCTGTATCATGCCCTGCTCGGTCGCGGCTGTGCCATGGATATCAACGGAGACTATCCGCGTAACGATGGCAGTATAGGCCGGATAGCTCCTGATGAAACAGGTAAACCATCATTTGTATTCTGCAATACCGATGCGATCTGGGGTGGATTCTGGAACCTTACCCAGCTCTGGCCGCTGGCCTGGCCGGAATATTTCAGTGACCAGTTGCAAACCCATTTGCAGGTATTTCAGGATGCCGGGTGGCTGGGCGATGGCCTGGCCAACAGCCGCTATGTCTCTGGTGTAGGCACGAATTTCGTTGGCCTTATGCTGGCCTCTGCCTGGCAAAAAGGCATACGCAACTATGATGTCGAACTGGCTTATGCGGCAACTCGCAAAAATGAACTGACCTACACAGACCGTCCTGCCGGTGCGGGCAAACTCGACATGCAGGGTTTTGTTGAAAATGGCTTTATCGCCTATTCGCAAGCCGAAGATAGTGCCAATGGCTCACAATTCTGCGCATCTCGCACGATGGAATATTGCTTCTCTGCCTATGCTGCTGCACTCTGGGCTAAAGAACTGGGCAAAATGGAGGACTACGAACAACTGCTCAGACTTTCCGGCCAATGGAAAACCATATTCAATCGCGAGCTGGGATTGATACACCCCAAAGATGCTGACGGCAATTTTCTCCCTGATTTTGATCCGTATCAACCCTGGCGTGGTTTTCAGGAAGGCAATTCAATGCAATATACCTACTATGTGCCTCATGCAGTAAGTGAGCTGGTCGAACTTATCGGACCGGAAACTTTTAATCAAAGGCTCAACGAGATATTTGAAATAGCTCAGAAAAATGGGTTCAGCGGTGGCAAAGAGGTTGATGCCTTCTCCGGCCTGCGCTTTGTCTATAATCATGGCAACCAGCCCAGCCTGCATATTGCCTGGCTCTTCAATCGCTCCGGCAGACCAGACCTTGCCCAGAAATGGACTCGCTCCATTTGTAATGAATTTTATGGTACTGAAGAATTACATGGTTATGGCTTTGGCCAGGACGAAGACCAGGGCCAACTCGGTGCCTGGTATGTCATGGCTGCTATGGGCCTGTTCCAGATCGATGGCGGCATTACTTCCGATTCATTCTACGAACTGGGAAGCCCTGTCTTTGACTCTGTAACCATAAGTCTGGCTAATGGCAATAAATTCAATATTATTACCGAAAATAATTCGCCTGATAATTACTATATGATCAACAGGAAATTTAATGGGCTGCCTTGCTCTAATGACCAGATATCACATAAAATACTCATGCAGGGTGGCACGCTGATCCAGCAGGCAACCAATAAAATACCTGCCACTATCGACCAGGCTGAATAATCAGAATTGTCATAAGGCTGCTGCTGCATTGGCCGATAGATATAATAATGGATATAAAAAAGAAACAACAAAAGGCACTATATCAATTCAACTCCTGCCTTAAAGCCTGTCAGCTCAATACTGACAAGAGCCTGCACATACTTGAGTTTGGCTTTAAAGATGGGCTGTTCCTGAATGTCTGCAAAGAAGCCGGCATGATAGCTACCGGTCTGGAAGTCTGCCAGGGACATTATGACCAGGTTACTAAACATTATCCGCAGCTAAATACTATTCTCTATGACGGGAACAAAGTACCACTGGCCGATGAGAGCTTTGACCTGATAGTTTCTTTTCAGGTGCTCGAGCATGTAGGCTCAATTGACACTATAATAAATGAATCACTGCGGCTGCTCAAACCAGGCGGCATAATGTACCATGTCTGCCCCAACTATCACTCTTTTTATGAAGGTCATTTCAAAGTGCTATGGCTGCCCTTCCTGTCTGAAAAGACCGGCCGTATTTATCTGAAATTACTGGGCCGCTATTCAGAGTATTATGAAACGCTCAATATTGTTAAACCTGCTACTTTACGGCAGGCACTTAAAAAACACAAAAACAATGCTCAGATACTATCTCTGGGCAAAAAACAATTCAAACAGAGCTTTAACCTGGAGCAGATCAGTAAGGTAAATCATAAACTGCTGCGTGGCCTGCTCAAAACCGTCTATTATGCCGGGCCGGTTAAATGGCTCTTCCTTGAATTACTGACGCTCACTGGCACTTATTACCCCCTGATACTAATAGCCAAAAAACAGCCCGTCAAACCATAACTCCACCATTGAGCAGACACAATCATTGTGGATCGCAATTCCATAATATAAGTTTCAGCTATTCTGGCAGAAATTAAACAATTTTCACAAACACTAAATATCCGCTTTTTCAGCAACTTAGACCACAATCAGTTGTTATTTTACTATAAATACCTTGATATTCAGTATAATCACTGCTAAATTTAATGTTGCATTCTTATGGCAGACGATATAATATTAGACCTAACAAACACCTAACAGACATTAGGGCGCGTTGCCCAATAGTAGGTCAGGCATCTTGCCTGACTATTTGTTGCAGTTGAAGTAAATATAACAATTATTAACCAGAACTATTGTTAT
>JAFGDI010000247.1 GCA_016932145.1 Sedimentisphaerales bacterium | reverse complement strand
TTATATCTCGATAGTAGTTTGCCAGCTTTGCTGGCAATTCAGGTGACAGGCAAGATGCCTGTCCTACTATTTGTCGTGAACGGTTACTAAATATGGTAACTGTTTGTGGGTGGCATCGTGTGTCGGTGATGACCGGCGAGATTGTGGTCAGATGAGTCCTTTGAGATATTTCTGGCGGGTGGTTTGCGGGAATTTTTCGATGGCATAGCGTAAGGCGGTACGGGGCATGTTTTGATATCTGGAGGCGAGGAAGTTTTCCAGATCGGATTGAGAGCGTTTACCCATTTCGCGTAAGAGCCAGCCAACGGCCTTATGGATGAGGTCATGGCTATTATCAAGAAGAATGTCGGCAATGGCGATGGTGTCGGCGAACTGGCCTTTGCGGATAAAGTTCATAGTTGAGACAATAGCAATGCGATTGGCCCAGAGGCTATAGCGTTGATAATCAGCGTGGTTGCAGTGGCCGTGACGGGCGAGGTTATAGAGGTCTGCGCGGCGGTCCTTATCGCAGAGGAACTCACCGACGATATGATAGCAGCTAAGATCGACGAGGTCCCAGTTATTGATCCGGTCGATATTGGCCAGATAGAGGTCGTAGATCTCCTGTTGCAATTCGGGCTGGTCGCTACTATGCTGGAATCTGGCTACCATTATGAGCAGAGCAACGAGCCGGTCTTCGTGATATTTTGACTGGAGTAATTGCGCGGCCTCAAGGAGGGTTATGTCCTGATAATATAGTTTTACCAGTTTACGCAGAGGCGGCACTTTTATGCCGCGAAAGAGATCGCCATGGCCATACTGTCCCGGCGCTGTTTTGAAAAATCGCATCAGATGAACAGCCTGCTGGGGGTCGGCGAGTTGGTTAATCTCTTTTTTAAGATTTATAAATGACATAATTATTGAAGGCGATTGGCAGGGAAACGATTATTCATCATTACTGCTGTCATCATCATATTCATTAGCATCATCATTAGCTGAATTGATGATCTCATCTGGGTTGGTATCATCGTTATCGTCGTCATCATCAGTATTTTTACTGCCTTTAGCGCGGCTGGCTTCCAGAACGATCTTCATATTGTCGAGCATAATATCAACCTTATCATCGGGCAAGGCGAGAATGTCGCGGATGGCTTCACCGATAGCGGGGAGATACTTTTTGATATAGTCTCTTTTTTTGGCCTCTTCTTTGGCCTTTTTCTGACCGCGCATATATGAGCCGAGTCGTCGTCCGCATTCCGAGAGAGCAAGTTTAATCTCTTTGATGATCTCAGGATAGTGGGCAACGGCTTCTTTACTTTCAGAGGTAAAGGGCACCCAAACCGAGGCGATATGAACGATAATAGTAATAGGTCCAACTGGGAGAGAACCGCGAGACTGGCTGAGTCCATAGAGCCGCCAGTTAGTCTGGATAATACTCTTGGTAACAGCACAGGCGCTTTGCTGATAGAGAAGCGGAACGCGGTTAGCGAAGCGGAGGATTCTCATCAGGTCCTGATTGTCGTCCTCCTCTTTTTTATTGGAGGAATTAGCGATCACGCCGGCGGTGGCATAACCTCTGCCGCCATAGGCAAGAGCAGCCTCGATCTGGAAGGGGTTACCGCGATAGACAGAAGCTGGTCTGGTGCAGACGGTATAGAATTCGGCGTCAACTACTTCCTGGAGTCCTTTGAGCAGTTCAGCTTCGCCGATAGGGACGACGCAATTGGTACTGGGAGCCATGATCTTAGTGTCGTTAATAGACTTATATAGTCTGTCAGCGAGTTCATGGTCAATAGTAATCGGCTTGGCATTAACCGAGATCTTAGCTTTACTGAGAATTTCGGTAGCCAGTTTACTGCTGACGCGAGAGAATTCATTACAGAGGAATTCTCTGACGGTTTTAGCGTTAGTATCCTGACACATTTTCATGAGAATGCCCAGCTCGACACCATAAGGATGGGGTTTAACTGGCTCGGGGACATGCACGACGGTTTCGACGGCGCGGTTATAAACATGTTCGACACCATCAGGCATTTTATAGGTTATTTTGACATGGGGGTTGGCGATAGCGGTCTGCGCAAGATATTCATCGACGCTCTGTCTGCCCCGCTGATAACGGGCTTCCATTTCGATCTCAACTCTGGTACCACTTTTGACATCCCAGTCAACGGGTTTATCATCGATGATCTCAGGGCGGTTGATCCTGGTATCGATCCTAAGTTCGCAATAGAAGGCCTGAGCTTTTGGTCCTGTTTTACTGGTGATACAGACATTTTTTCCGGTAGTGAGCATGCCATACATGCCGGCGGCGGAAATACCGATACCCTGCTGACCGCGAGACATCCTGAGCGAGTGGAACTTACTGCCGTAGAGGAGTCTTCCGAAGATATTAGGGATCTGGTTTTTGACAATACCCGGTCCATTGTCCTGGATAGCGACCCGGAAGCGGTTTTCGGAGCGTTGCTGAATCTCAACGATGATCTCCGGGAGGATATGAGCTTCTTCACAGGCATCGAGAGAGTTATCGACCGCTTCTTTAATGGTAGTGAGCAGTGCCTTACTGGGATTATCGAATCCGAGCAGATGTCTGTTTTTAGCGAAGAACTCACTAACAGCAATATCTCTCTGCTTATCGCCCATAGATTTTGCCTTGGCTTCGATCTGATCATCAGAGATATGCCCGGCGTTAACGGTTTTACGCTGTACAGTCTTGCGTTTGACGAGAACAGGCTTTTTTTCCTCTTTAGCGGGCTTATCGTCTTTAAGTGAGAGTCTCTTAGTTACGCCTTTAGCTGGAGCAGAGTCGTCCGGGGCGGTTTTTTTCTTTTTAGTCTTTTTAACCGGCTCATCCTCACCGAAAAGATTCATCTGCGTATTTGAATTATCCTTAGCTGCCATTAAAATATCCTGTAAAACCTTTAATTGCAAAATCTTATATGTAAAATCGGTAATAATATAATCAATTTTGACCAGTAAAGCAATGAAAAAGCACATAAGATCGGTTTTGAGTGCCTGAGAGCATGCAGCAGACAGGATAAACAGATGAACAGCGTGAACAAGATTGTGACGCCGGGGATACTACGGCAGGTAGTATCTACATAAAATATTACAGTTAAAGCAGATATGAAATGTATATATCAGTATGTTCAACTGGCTTGCTGAAAAAATGATTTGCGGGTATAATGGGAGGGCTATGAATAATGAAAATGAAAAAATATCGGATGAGCAGGTCAAGGCTCTGTGGAATATTGACCCGGCAGTAAGCAGGCAATTTGCAATCGACCTGGCGAGGCTGGCACATAGTCGTCATTTTAACGACATAGTAGTGCTGGACCTGGGAGGTCGCAGTCCGGTAGCGCGCTATTTTGTAATTGCCAGCGGCACCAGCAGTCAGCAGGTTCGTTCAGTGGCAGATGAGATGGAGGTTACCGGTAAGAAGTCGGGTAATCGGGCATATGGCAGTGCTGGTTTACAGGAAGGCCGCTGGGCGGTAGTTGACTTTGTAGATGTAATAGTCCATTTATTCGACCCGGAATTTCGTACATTCTACAATCTGGAAATGCTCTGGGGCGACGCACCGAAGGTTGACTGGTTAACCGGTTTTGACGCAGAGAAGTATGATGGCTTTGGCCCTGGTGTTGAGATACACTAAAAGGCTTTTATCAGGCTTGTATATGCCAGAGGCAATAACACTGAGTGAGAAATCAGCAGGTTATTGCGTTTTGGGGGTGGAGTATTGGTATATACAAATGCGTGGGCAGGGACTAAAACAATCTCAGGCATAGCGCCTGAATAATCATAAGCAAGAGATAAACGACAATGCAGGCATTAATAGAGGAATTGGAAAGTCGCGTAAGTGAGGTCATGTCAGAGCTGGCCGGCGAGCGAGTGTCGGCGATGGTGAAGCTGTCGCAGAATATTAAGTTTGGCGACTATCAGGTAAACGGGGTAATGTCTTTGGCCAAGAAGCTGGGAATGAACCCCCGTCAACTGGCAGATAAGATAGTTGTGAAGTGTGACTTATCAGATATGTGCGAGCCGGCGGAGATAGCGGGCCCTGGATTTATTAATCTGCGTCTGCGTAGCGACTGGCTGACAAAGCAGTTGCAAAAGGCGATTTATGACACAGAGCGTCTGGGAGTTGATATTGTGCCGGTGTCAGGTCGTACGGTAGTTGACTTTTCTGGACCGAACCTGGCCAAAGAGATGCATGTAGGTCATTTGCGTAGTACGATAATAGGCGATGTATTGTCTCGGGTTCTGGAGTTTCTCTGCGGAGACAGTGACAAGGTAGTGCGTCAGAATCATGTAGGCGACTGGGGTTTGCAGTTTGGCATGTTAGTAGCGTATATTCGCGAGACGGAGCCGGATTCATTTGCGGACCCGAGTGTATTACGCGTTTGGGACTTAGAGCAGTTTTATAAAAATGCCAAGAAGCGTTTTGATGAAAATGAAGAATTTAAGCAGTTCTGTTATAAATGCACAGTAATGCTGCATGAGAAAGATGCTGCGACCATGGCGGTATGGCGTGCGGTGCTGGGCGAGTCGCGCAGGCATTGCAAAGTTATCTATGACCGCCTGATGGTTAATCTGAATGAGAGTAATGAGAAAGGCGAGAGCACTTATTGCGATGATCTGCCGGATGTTATAGCTGACCTGGCCAAAGCGGGTATGATAACAGAGTCTGATGGTGCCCAGTGTGTGTTTATGCCGGGCTATAATACCGCGGAAGGTGAGCCTTTGCCGCTGATCGTACAAAAGAGCGATGGTGCCTTTTTGTATGCGACGACCGACCTGGCTGCTGTCCGTTATCGGGTGAGTAAGCTGGGAGCCAGTAGGGTTATCTATGTAACTGATTCTCGTCAGAAGCTGCATTTCCAGATGGTGTTTGACTGTGCGAGCAAGGCGGGCTGGACAGGTCAGGCCCGGCTGGAGCATGTGCCGTTTGGATCTGTTTTAGGCGAAGATAACAAGCCGTTCAAGACCCGCAGTGGCGAAAGTGTGAAGCTCTCAGCATTGCTTGACGAAGCCGAGAGCAGAGCCCTTGCAGTTGTAAGTCAGAAGAACCCAGAGCTGGACGCTAAGACAAAGCAGGAGATAGCCCGGGTAGTGGGAATAGGAGCGGTGAAGTATGCGGACCTGTCGAATAATCTGATCAGTGATTATGTTTTCAGTTGGGATAAGATGCTGGCGATGGAGGGTAATACCGCCCCCTACATGCAATATGCGTATGCCCGGGTGCAGAGTATATTTCGTAAGGCCTTAACAGAGGGCAAGACGATAACTGCGGGAGCTGCTATATCACTGCAAGAGCCTGCGGAACTGGCGTTGGCCAAGATACTGGTTCGTTATGCCGAGACACTCAGTGCGGTATCACGCGAATTGCGGCCGCATATTCTGACGGGCTATTTATTTGAGCTGGCGGGCGAGTTTAGTACCTTTTATAATGCCTGCCCGGTATTAAAGGCTCAAGAGCCAGTTTGCAGCAGTCGTCTGGCGTTGTGCCGGCTGACGGCAGACACCTTGAAACATGGTTTGTCAATGCTGGGAATTGAAACAATAGAGCAGATGTAAGGGTCAATATTATATGCTGGAAGTCAAGGGTATCAGAAAGAGTTTCAAGGAAGGCAATAGTCGCCATGATGTATTGCGTGGCCTGGATCTGTCAGTTGATACGGGTGATTTTCTGGCGATAATGGGTGCCAGCGGATCGGGTAAAAGTACACTGCTGCATATTATGGGCTTACTGGATAAGCCGGATAATGGCAAGGTGTATATTGACGGTATTGATGCCTCAAGTATGAGTGGTCGCAAGCAGGATAAGATCCGCAATGAGCATACAGGTTTTGTCTTTCAGTTTTATCATTTACTGCCGGAGTTAAATGCCCTGGAAAATATTATGCTGCCTTTGATGATAAAGACACCGGCGTATAGATGGCTGTTCGAGCGTCGTAAAGCGATCAGACGGTCAGAGGAATTATTGGAAATGGTGGGGTTGTCTGAGCGAGCCCGGCAAAATGTTACTACCTTATCTGGTGGTGAGCGGCAGCGGATAGCGCTGGCACGGGCCCTGGCCAATAATCCGAAATTACTACTGGCCGATGAGCCGACAGGTAATCTGGACCATAAGGCTGGTAGTGTAATATTGGATATATTGGGAGAACTTAACAGGCAGGGACAGACGATAGTAATGGTGACGCACGACCGGTCGATAGCGGAGCTGGCACGCCGGACAGTTACGCTGGTCGATGGCGAACTGATGAGTTAAGTTATAGGGAGATTAAAACTATGCTGGTGATCAGGCCATATTGTCCGCAAGATAAGCCCGGAGTGCTAAAGCTCTGGCATGATTGCGGACTGACACATCCTAATAACGATCCGGAGAAAGATATAGCCAGGAAGATGGCGGTTAATCCCCAGTGGTTTCTGGTGGGGTTAATGGACGATGAGCTGGTAGCAACGGCAATGATTGGTTATGATGGCCATCGCGGCTGGATAAATTATCTTGGCGTTAAGCCGGAACTTCAGGGTACGGGGCTGGGACGGACTATGATGAAGCAGGCGGAGATCATATTGCGGGCGGCTGGCTGTGCGAAGATCAACTTGCAGGTGCGTAAGAGTAATGCCGGGGTAATAGCGTTTTATGAGAAACTAGGCTTTAGTGTAGATGAGTGTCTGAGTATGGGCAAACGACTGGAAGATGACAGTCAGTGAGCTAAGCAAAAGTAATCTGTAAC
>JAFGDI010000246.1 GCA_016932145.1 Sedimentisphaerales bacterium | reverse complement strand
TTACTATTGAATAGTTGTTGAGTTGTAAAGGAACTTATTAAATGAAGGTAGCTGTTGTAGGAATTGGTTATGTAGGCCTGGTGGCCGCCGCCTGCCTGGCAGATGGTGGTAATCATGTGATCTGCATAGATAAAGATCAGAAGAAAATAGAAAATCTGCTTAATGGTATTATCCCGATATATGAGCCGGGTTTGACTGAAGTTGTAAAAAAGAATGTTGAGGCAGGTCGCTTAATATTCACAACGGACCTCAAAGAAGGTATTGATAACTCTCTGGTAGTATTCCTGGCTGTTGGCACGCCATCTGCTTCTGATGGTTCTGCTGATATTTCCGCTGTTCTGGCTGTTGCCCGGCAGGTAGCTCAGACTATGAGTGGTTATAGAATTATAGTTACCAAAAGCACGGTTCCAGTTGGTACTCATCGCAAAGTGTCTGATGTTATGCTGAATAATACCAGCCACCCGTTTGACTATGTTAGCAATCCGGAGTTTCTCAAAGAGGGTACGGCCGTTGATGATTTTATGATGCCTGACCGTGTGATCATTGGTACGACCAATCCGGCGGTTATGGAGATCATGAAACAGCTATACTCGCCTTTTATGCGGAAAAATGCCAGAATGTTGTTTATGGACCCGGCTTCGGCTGAAATGACTAAATATGCAGCTAATGCCATGCTCGCCACTCGTATATCCTTTATGAACGAGGTTTCTCAGCTTTGTGATAAGTTCGGAGCTGATGTTGAAATGGTGCGTCAGGGCGTTGGCAGTGATAAACGAATCGGTAATTCATTCCTGTTCCCCAGTGTCGGCTACGGCGGCAGTTGTTTCCCCAAAGATGTTAAAGCACTGGTGTATATGGGTAATGAAATGGGTATGGATATGAGTATTGCCCGGACCGTCGAAGAGGTTAACTATCGCCAGCAAGACTTATTCGCTCAGAGGATCATGGACTATTTTGCCGGTAAGTCTGACCAGGTTACTCTCGCAGTCTGGGGCCTTGCCTTTAAGGCCAAGACCGACGATGTGCGTGAATCGCCGGCTTTGCGTTGTATCAGAAAACTGCTGGAAAATGGCATTAAGGTCAGGGCTTATGACCCGGAGGCGGCTTCAAATGCTTTTGCCGAGCTGGAAGGCCGTATCGAACTTGCCCAGGACAGTTATGCCATGCTTAAGGGGGCTGATGCCCTGGTTATCTTTACTGAATGGCAGGAATTCCGTAATCCTGACTTTGAAGAGATTGGCAAAAAGCTCAATAAGCCGGTTATCTTTGATGGCAGAAACCTTTATGAGCCTTCTTATATTAAAAAGCAGGGTATTGAATATCACTGCATTGGTCGGCCAACAACCTGATCCGGATACATATTTCAATATAAAAAAACTCCAGTAAGGGCAGTTACAGCCTTGGCTGGAGTTTTTCTTTATACAGTATTGTGTACCGTCAGTGTTTTGTAGCAGATATCTGTAAACAGTTATTGATTTGTCTTTACCGATTTACTGATAGTCTCTATTTCCTGTTCGGCCTGTGATAATATCTCGCGGCCCATTTCATACAGTTTCATGCCGCGGGCATATTGTTTTATGCTTTGTTCCAGTGGAACATTTCCCTGTTCAATACCGGCAACTATCTGTTCCAGTTCACTTTTGATCTGTTCGTAGGTAAGTTTGTTTTCTTCAGTCATTTTTTTCTATCCTCATAACTTTACTGTCAATTGTTCCATTATAAAATTCAGTAGTAATAATATCTCCAGACTTTGCCAGAGTTGGGTCTGATATTATTGTTTCCTGACCCTGAATACGAGTAACGCTATAGCCTCTTTTTAGTACCTGTCGATGGTCAAGATTATTAAGCAGTTGGCCGTATTGATTTAAGCTGTTTGCCTGTTGACGCAGGAGAGCTTTTTGGCTGATTTTCAGGCGTTCGGTCAGGTTTTGTAATTGGCCAAGTGCTAATGTCAGTTTATTAGCCGGATTGTAGCGTGTGAGTTTAAGCTGTTTTTCATTAAAATAGTTCAGATTAATATTGAGCTTATGGGTTATGGCCTTTTCCATACTGTTTCGTTTTTGTTCCAGTTGCAGTTTCATAGAACTGATCTGATTGTGCGGCTCGATCTTTTTGAGCTCGGCTGCAAAGCGGTCAAGTTCTTGCCTGTTTCTGACTAAACGAGAGCTAATGGAATGAGCTATACGCATTTGCAGCTCATCGAGTCTTTGACGCGGAACTTCCAGTATGCTCAGGGCTCGGGCAAAGAAAGGTCGTCTGGCCAGCGAGCCCAGGTATTCGGCGGCCTGTCTTTGCAGGTTTTTTACATCGAGTGTAAGTGTTCTGGCCAGCTCTGCCAGATCGGCAACTTCTTCGAGGGCTACGGGTACGGCCAGTTCTGCTGCCGCGGTAGGTGTTGCAGCTCTGACATCGGCAACAAGATCGGCGATCGTGGTATCGATCTCATGGCCTACGCCTGATATGACTGGTATTTGGGAGCTGGCAATGGCACGAGCCACTATTTCTTCATTAAAGGGCCAGAGGTCTTCCAGACTGCCGCCGCCGCGAGCGAGAATGATCACATCAATACCAAGTTCATTCTTTCTACGATTTAGTTCTGCTAACGCGGCTGCTATCTCACCGGCAGCCTGCGGACCCTGGACTAAAACCGGGAATAGTAATTTGCGGGCAAAACACCAGCGGCGATTAAGTGTCTGGCCGATATCAGCTATGGCCGCTCCTGTTGGACTGGTGACTATGGCAATTGTTTGCGGGTATCTCGGCAGTGGCTTCTTGAGTTCAGGGTTGAATAGCCCTTCATTTCTGAGCTTTTCAGCCAGTTCTCTGAAGGCAAGCTCCAGGGAGCCAGTCCCGGCTGGTTCGAGCTTATCCACTATTAACTGATATTTCCCCTGAGGCTCATATACTTCCAGGCGGCCTGTTGCCAGAACCGACATGCCGTTATCAGGAGAAAACTTTAATTTGGCAGCAGTGCTGCGCCACATCACGGCTATTATACTACTGTCAGCGTCCTTAAGTGAAAAATACACATGACCGCTGCCATGCGGCTTGTAATTTGATATTTCACCGCTTACGGTTATTTTGCCGGGAAAGGCATCAGCCAGAGCAAACTTTATTGAGCGGTTGAGCTGGGTAACGCTCAGAATAGTATCTTTTTTGTTTTTTGCTGCTTTGCCCGCTATATTCTCTGCTTCGGTATTTTCAGGCCGGGCAGAATTATTGGATGGCATTTGATTATTGGTTGAGGCAGATGGTTCAGGACTCTGACTGCCAGTATCAGGCAGATTAGAGGACTGTGGCTTACTGAAAAAGCCACTGTTTCTCTTGAACGAGGGCTTTTCATCGTCTGGTTCATTAAAATTGAATTTACCTTGTCTCATAGTTTTCCGATTATAGCTGAATTTTGACGGCAGGGCAAGATGACTGTATGTTTGGTGCAGGGAATAGTGTTTTGAAGGACAAACAGTGTTTGAAAAAGAGGAGCATAATATTTTATAACTGCTGAGATTCGATTAGCTGATAATTATTTCCATTTTCTATATATCAGTATTGCTATTAACTATTACATATTTGATTATAATAGTAAAAGTGCTTAAAATGCAGTTATGAGATCAAAAAAAAGAAATATAGTTATTGTGACGGGTACTCGGGCAGATTATGGCATATTGCGTCCGGTAATTGAGGCGGTATCAGGGCATAAAAAGCTGAGTTTGCAGTTGCTTATCACTGGGCAACATATGCTCAGGAAATTTGGCCTTACCTCCCGAGAGGTTGAGGCAGATGGCTGGCCCATAATTGGTAAAGTGCCGCTTCAGAGTGCAAATGATGATATTGCCAGTCATGCAGTGGGGATGGGGCGGGCGATCTCGAAATTCAGTAAATTATTCATTGAACATGAAACTGACATAGTGGTTGTTTTGGGTGACCGTCTGGAGCAGTATGCCGCAGCCTCAGCAGCGATAGCGTCGGGAATGTTCCTGGCCCATATTCACGGAGGAGATCGGGCTACGGGCATCACTGATGATTCGTTTCGTCATGCCATGACTAAGTTGTCTCATATCCATTTTGCCGCCAGCGATGCTTCTGCCCGTCGGATCGAAAGGCTGGGTGAGGATAAGTTTCGTATTTATCGGACCGGGTCGCCGGCAATAGACGGGATTAAAAAAAATATTTGTAATAATATCAAAGACTTAAAGAAATATATTGGTTTTGATATAACAGAAAAATATCTGATAATCTTATTCCATCCTTCAGGTGGCTCAGAAGAAGTTGAGTATGGCAGGATGCAGGAAATTTTGCAGGTTTGTGGTTCTAAGTCATTGCAAAAAATAGTGTTATATCCTAATTGCGATCCTGGTAATGCCGGCATTATTAAAGCCATAAAAAACATAGCAGATGAGCCTGATTTTACTGTCTTAACTCATTTGCCCAGAAATATTTACCTCGGTTTGCTTATCAGAAGTCTAGGCCTGATAGGAAATAGTTCAGGCGGAATAGTTGAGGCCAGCTGTTTAAATGTCGATGTACTGGATATAGGCAGCAGGCAGGCAGGTCGTGAGCGTAGTCGGCGGGTGATCCATAGTGATTTTGGCCTGAAAAATCTTAATAAAGCAGTCAATAAGCTCCTGAAAAATGCCGAAATAAGCAAAGAGCACGCCCCTTGTGGCATTTACGGCAATGGCAACAGCGGCAGGCAGATAGCCTCGATTTTAGCTGAGGTTGCCCTTGACGATAAGCTGCGATTGAAGACGATAGTGTATTAACTGTCATAAGTTGTTAGTTGACAAGTGATAATGAAAAATAAAGTGGCACAAAATTATGATTCGATGCATACCAGTGCATTTGCCAGGCAAAGGACCATTCTATGAGTGAGACAGCGGCATTAAAGATTGCAAACAATACAATTGAGATCGCGACACTGCCGGAAGTAACGATGAAGATCATTGAGGTAGTGCAGGATCCACGCAGTACGGCACATGACCTTCACGAAATAGTGAAAAATGACCCGGCTTTGTCGTCCCGCGTCTTGCGAGTGGTGAATTCCGCCTTTTATGGGTTACCTGGCCAGATCGGCAGTATAGATCGGGCAATTATGCTTCTGGGACTCAATGCCGTTAAAAATATTGCGATTGCCGCTTCTTTGAGCAAAATGTTCAGGGGTGGCTCATCGCATGATGATATGACAGGCAAAGATCTCTGGACCCATAGTGTGGCTGTTGGTGCTGCCAATAAGCTGATCACTCAGGCTATAGGTCTGGCATTGCCCGATGAGGCTTTTTTGGCTGGTCTTATCCACGATATAGGTGTGGTTGCCGAGCTGCAATGTTGCAGCCGCGAGATACCCAAGATAGTAACAGCGATGAGAGCTGGTCTGACTTTGTTAAAGGCTGAGGAGCAGGTTTTGGGTGCAAATCATCAGGAAATCGGGGCTCTGCTGGCATCGAAATGGAAATTTCCGCGTTCGTTCCAGTTTGTAACTGGTTATCATCACACACCATTTGAACTGGCAGAAGAAAACCGATTGCTGGCCTGTGTTACTCATGTTTCTGATTATATTTGCACCCGCAAAGGTCTGGGTATGGTTCGTAATCAGGAAGCAGGTGAGCTTGACCCTGATATCCTTGAAGAGATAAAATTATCAGAAGATGCCTTAGAGCATGTTTGTGACAATATAGAAGATGAATTAGAGATAGTCAGAACTCTGATCGAATAGTTAATTAAGAGCATTGAAATTGAAGAGAGCCTGGTTGAAAGTTAGCCGGGCTTTTTTTTAATGCCGGTAATATTTTATTACATTTCGACCGTATAAGAGTTTGCTTTGATTTGATTGCATATCTTATCAATGTGGATATAATACGGTTAGTATGAGGCAGACAGAAGTTTGCTTCCAGAGTAATTATTTAGCTGGATATTGCAGAAATGATGGAATTTGTAGATTCTCATGCACATTTAACCTATGAACCCTTTGAAGGGCGTCTGGATCAGATATTGGATCAGGCGGCTTTAGTTGGGGTTACACGCATACTAACCATAGGTACTGACTGCATGGACAGTCTCAGGGCTGTTGCAATAGCCAAAGAGTATGAGAATCGCATATTTGCTTCTATAGGTGTTCATCCGCATGAGGCTAAGGATTATAGTCCTGCTGACATTGATGATATGAGCCGTATAATAGAAGATGGCTCGGTTGTTGCTGTTGGTGAGACAGGTCTGGACTATCATTACGAACATTCCCCTCGTGATCGTCAGCGAGCTATCTTTGAGGCTCAACTACAACTGGCACGACGGTATTCAATCCCGGCAATAATTCACTGTCGGGACGCTTTTGATGATTGTCTGAGCATATTGGCGAATTTCCAACCAGAGCCCGGTAAGGTTATTATTCATTGCTATAGCGGCAATGTAGATCAAGCCAGAACACTTCTGGATATGGGCGTGCTATTGAGTTTTTCCGGAACGGTTACCTATAAAAAATCTGAAGATATACAGGCAAGTGCAAAATTTGCCCCTCTCGACAGGATTCTGGTGGAAACAGATTGCCCATACCTC
>JAFGDI010000245.1 GCA_016932145.1 Sedimentisphaerales bacterium | reverse complement strand
GCCTTGACCCCTTTTACACACATTGGTACTAAGAATAACAGCAGGGCGGCAACCAGTATCAGGATCGATCCGGTAGAAATGTAGGTAAATATATTATCTGATATATGTCTGATTTTATTTTGCATTTATTTTATCCCCTTTACTTTTTTGAAGCGGGCCATGAAATATTCACTGACCATGTTCAGGCCGAACGAGAATATAAGCAGCAACAGGCCCAGGGCAAATAATACATGATAGTGGTCTGTGTTCTTTGGTACTTCACCCAGTTCTCCGGCGAGGGTAGCTGTCATTGTGCGTACTGCCTGAGACAGATCCCACCATGGGGTCGGTATTCTGCTGGCGTTGCCTGAGGCCATCCAGACAACCATTGTTTCACCTAAAGCTCTCATCATACCGAGGATCACCGCTGCTACTATACCACTATGGGCAGTAGGCAGGACTATCTGAATGAGTGTTTCAGCTCTGGTAGCACCCAGAGCATAAGATGCCTCTCTGATCTCCCGGCCAACGGCTGATAGTGCATCTTCTGCCACACTGATAATAGTGGGTAAGGCCATAACAGAAAGTATGAGAGAGGCGTTCAGGGCATTTGTGCCGGTGCTGAATCCCAGATTGTTCTGCATCCAGGGTGCTACAACCATAACGGCAAATACACCATAGGCGACAGAGGGTATAGCCGCCAGTATTTCAATTATTGGTTTGCATATCTGACGCAGGCCAAACGGGGCTATGTCGCTGAGGAAAAAGGCGCACATCAGACCCAGAGGAACAGCAATCAGCAATGAGCAGATAGTTACATAAAGCGAGCCGACAACAATAGCCAAAGCGCCAAATTCAGGGTTAGCTTCTTTTTGCGGATACCATTGGGTGCTGCCTAAAAATTCCGTTATTCTTTGCCAGCTCTGCGATAGCCCGCCTTTGAACAGGAAAGGGGCTGATTCATGAATGACAAAGAAGAAGATCAGCAATACTGCCAGTACCGAAACGGAAGTTATCAGAAATAGGATACTATGGCCTGCTTTAGTGGCGATATATCCACTGAGATCTTCAGTTATAGTGCGACGAAGTGGTCGCGTAAACACAGCCACTTCGTCATTTTTAGTTTTATTTATATCTGTATTATTCATTAGTAAGCAGTCACCGGTATAAAACCTTTGGCCTCAATTATTTCCTGACCAGCTTCTGACAGGTGATAAGTGCAGAATCTGAAAGCTGGTGAGCCGAGTTTAGGATAGCCATTAGTGAACAGGAATAATGGCCGGCTGATCGGGAATATGCCTTCAGAGATAGTCTTGCGATTAGGTACAATACCATCAATGCTCAGTGCCTTGACACTGCGGTCAACAAAGCCAAGCCCGACATAACCAATTGCACCTTCTGTGCTCTTAACTCTGGTATGAGCCTGTGGATTAGAGTTTACATATTCTGTGCCATCGCTCATTTTTTCCTTCTTCATTACCAGGCCTTCAAAGGTTTCGTAAGTACCACTTGAAGTGTCGCGGCTGATAACTACAATAGCTTTATCCGCTCCGCCAATCTGTTTCCAGTTGGTGATCTTGCCGGTGTAGATATCTCTTACCTGCTGGGTGGTCAGAGCTGTCACCGGGTTAGAGGGGTGTACTACTACACATACACCGTCCATAGCAATAGCATGGGCAACGGGCATAGCACCATTATCTACTGCTGTCTTGAATTCACTTGCCTTCATGAATCTGCTCATCATAGCTATGTCGCAGCGGCCTTCTACCAGAGAAGCTGCACCATCACCAGAACCAGTCTTGCTTACTGTGATCTCGATCTCGTCTTTGAATACTTCTGCAAAGGCATCACCGATCGGGCCAACAGTGGTAGAGCCATCAATTGTGAGTTTGTCAGCGGCCAGAGCTGGACCTGCCATAATACTGCTAACGGCAAGTAGTACACTTAATAACATCTTTTTCATTTTTTAATTCTCCATTAAGTTAATATTTGATTACATATCTGTGAATTATTATAGAGAGAATTGTTAGATTATTATTAGCTATATGTTAGAGTGTAATTATTTATGAGAGTATTTTATTTTCTTCCTGAAAAGCGTCAGATCAGATGAAATCCCGATGCAGATCGGGTGCACGGCCAGAAATTGGCCAGACTAACAAAATGTCAGTTGTTCAGAGTGAGATACTATATACTTAACCGTTCACACGGTATTTTTCGCAGGGTTGACTGCTGATTTATGAGTTATCAACCATGAGACAGTCCAGGTTAATCAACAGCAATAGACTGTCTTAGCGTAAGAACGCATAATTGCGTCTCTATGGTATTGATGTACGCCCGGTATTATTGCTGTATTGCTAAGTGAGCAGGCAGGTGCAGAGAAAAGGTGCTACCCTGCCCAGGTTGACTCACTACTGTTACCTCACCACAATGTACTAAAGCAATGTGCTTGACTATAGAAAGTCCCAGGCCAGTGCCGCCAAGTTTGCGGCTGCGGCTTTTATCTACTACATAAAATCTTTCAAACAGGCGGGGCAGATGTTGTTCCTCAATACCGTTGCCTGTATCGCTTACGGATATGTCCAGTTTATCTTCTTGTAGAATGGCTGTGACTTTGATTTTAGTTTCCGGGTTACTATATTTAATTGCATTGTCGATAAAGTTAAAAATAGCCTGTTCGATTAATACGGAGTTTACTTTAGCTGTAATATTTTCATCGCATTCCATTTCTATGCTGATATTCTTTTTCTGGGCTTTGGTTGCAGCCAGCTCTATAGCCGAACTTATAATTGGCTTTATGTAGGCCATTTCAAAAAAGACTCTCCGGCTTTCTGTGTCTTCTTCCAGACGGGAAAGGCTCAGCAGGTCATCGACAATAGCATTGAGCCTGTCGGCATGTCTGGCAATGATCTCCAGAAATCTGGCGGTTTCTTCCGGATTATCGGCAGCGCCATCTTGCAGAGTTTCTATAAAACCTTTAATTGAGGTTATGGGCGTTTTAAGTTCATGTGAGACATTAGCGACAAAGTCGCGCCTTACATCTTCGAGTCTTCTGAGCCGGGTTATATCATATAGTACGACTACAGCTCCGTTTTTCTCGCCTTTGCTATCGGTCAGGCTCGTGCCATGCAGTTGCAGTATTCGCTGGCCGCTGCTGGCGGTATTTATATCGGTTTCAGAGGGACGATTACCATCAAAGATCGACTGTATGAACCTTTGCAATTCCGGGTTTCTCACTACCTCTTCAAAGTTATGACCCAGAGCTAATGATTCGTCAATGCCCAGTGCTTTAGCCGCTGCACTATTAAGGCTGACTATATTGCCCGAACCGTTTACGGCCAATACACCTTCAATCATACTGGAGAGAATGGCCTGTATCTGCTTTTTATCTTCGATTATGGTTGTGATCCGCTCGCTAAGCTGCTGTGCCATTTTATTCAGGGCTCTGGCCAATTCTGTCAGCTCTGTTGCCCCGACTGTCATTAGCGGCTCATTAAGGTTGCCGGCGGCATATTTCTGGGCCATTTCTTTCATCTGGGCTAT
>JAFGDI010000244.1 GCA_016932145.1 Sedimentisphaerales bacterium | reverse complement strand
GCAGAAATAATATGAGTAATGCAAGTAAACAATTAAGTGCAAGCCTGGAAGACTATCTTGAGACTATATATTGGATAGCCTCTGATAAGGGAGCAGCGCGAGCTAAGGACATAGCGACGAATCTGAATGTAAAAGCCGGTTCGGTTACCGGAGCATTGCAAACACTGGCTCGTCTGGGACATATAAACTATGCTCCGTATGAGGTTATCACTCTTACCGATAGTGGTCGGGAGATAGCTCAGGAGGTGGTGCGTAAGCATGAAACCCTGAAGGAGTTTTTTGGTGACATATTAGGTATATCCGCGTCAGTGGCAGAAGATGGTGCCTGTAAGATGGAACATTCTGTGCCAGATGAAATTGTGGATAAGTTGATAATGTTCACTGAGTTTATTCAGTCATGCCCTCGTTGCGGCAATAGCTGGGTAGAGCAGTTTCATTTATATTGCAGGGAAAAGGCGATCGGTAGTGTGGATAAGTGTCAGAATTGTCTGGAACAGTGTGCTACTACATTTGCGGAGGATAAAATTAAAGTGCAGAGTGGAAAAGTTTTTACTGATCTGACCAGTGTTGAGCCGGGCAATAAATGTCAGGTTCGCAGTGTCAAGAGAGGTCCGGCCTCTAAGCGTCTGGCCGAGATGGGTATAAGCCGGGGTACGATAATTGAGGTTGAGCGGGTAGCGCCTCTGGGTGACCCGGTAGAGATAAAGGTTAAAGGCTATCATCTGTCGATCAGAAAAGAAGAAGCAGAGAATATTATAATTGATCGTGGCTGATATATCAGTCCGAGTCGTTTTTTTTTAGTAATAAAGTTAGGTTTAGCTAAAAAAGTTAGCAGGAATAATAGATGTCATCAAAGAAAATAACAGTGGCCCTGGCAGGTAATCCCAATAGTGGAAAGACTACAATATTTAATGCTTTGACGGGGGCTCGTCAGCATGTGGGTAATTATTCAGGGGTAACGGTAGAGAAAAAAGAGGGCATTCGTAACTATAAGGGATATGAGATAAATTTCGTGGATCTTCCCGGCACATATTCTCTGGCGGCCAATTCGGTGGAGGAAGTGGTAGCTCGTGATTTTGTGATACTGGAAAAGCCCGATGTAGTGGTTAATGTAATAGATGCCGGGAATTTCGAGCGAAATTTATATTTGTCAACGCAGATAATGGAGTTGAATGTTCCGCTGGTACTGGCATTGAACATGGCAGATATTGCCGAGAAGCAGGGCTTTGCCTTCGACCGCAAGAAGATAGGTCAGTTTTTCAATAGTGCTGAGGTGGTGCTTACCGTCGGTTCAAAGGGTACCGGGCTTAATGATCTGCTTGATGCTGTAATAAAGAAATCACAGGAAGGAATCCCTGAGATCGCGGCAGGTGGAGTGAACTATGGTGAAGATATAGAAAAAGAGCTCAGTATGCTGGCAAATGCAGTAGATGCTGAGCATATTCTGGCAGAGCGTTATGGTAATCGCTGGCTGGCTCTGAAAATGCTGGAGCAGGATCAGGACATAATGAGTAAGGGCCATAAGCCTGAGGTTCTGGCAGCAGTTGATGATAGTATTGCCCGGCTGGACAGGCTTTTTGGCGACCGGCCAGAGGTTATTATTGCAGAGAAGCGATATGGTTTTATTTCAGGCATATTTAATCAATGTGTAACTCATACTGCCCAGCGGCATCATGATATGAGTGATACAATTGATAAGGTCCTGCTCAATCGGATACTTGGCCTGCCCATATTTCTGGTTTTGATGTATATAACCTTTAAGCTGGTGTTCTGGGCTGGTGATCCGCTGATGGGATATATAGAGAGTGGCTTTGGCTGGCTTAGTGATACTATTTCCGGTTTCTGGCCCGCCGGCAGTGACAGTGCGTTAAGGTCGCTGCTGGTAGATGGTGTCATTGGCGGAGTGGGCGGAGTGGTTGTCTTTCTGCCTAATATTGTGCTGCTGTTCCTGGCTATTTCCATATTGGAAGATTCAGGCTATATGGCACGAGCGGCTTTCATTATGGACCGGGTAATGAAAAAGATAGGTCTGCACGGTCGCAGTTTTATACCTATGATAATAGGTTTTGGTTGTACGGTACCGGCGATAATGGGTACGCGTATATTGGAAGATCGCAAGAGCAGGTTCACGACCATATTGATCATGCCCTTTATGAGTTGCGGTGCCCGGCTGCCGATCTATGCTCTTATAATCCCGGCGTTTTTTGCTCCGAACTGGCATGGTTTTATTTTATGGCTGATGTATATTATAGGTGTGGTCGTTGCGGTTATCGCGGCTACGGTATTAAGGCGCACTATATTCAAAGGTCCCAGCGGCATATTTCTGATGGAGCTGCCGCCTTATCGTATGCCTACTATGCGTGGCCTGATGATACATATGTGGGATCGTAGCTGGCAGTATCTTAAAAAGGCAGGTACTATTCTGCTGGCTATCTCTATATTGTTATGGGCATTGGCCAGTTATCCCAAGCCGACAGAAGAAATGCTCGCCGGGCTTGATAGTGAGCAGGCTGTTCAGGTTGAATTGCAGTATTCTATAGCCGGTCATCTGGGTAAAATAATGGAACCGGTGATAAAGCCGCTGGGCTTTGATTATCGTATCGGTACGGCTCTGATCGGAGCTTTGGCGGCTAAAGAGGTATTCGTCGCTCAGATGGGTATTGTATATTCAGTGGGTGAGGCAGATGAAGAATCTACACCTTTGCGTGAAAAGCTGCGTGATAATTATACGCCCCTGCAGGGGTTGTGTATTATGCTCTTCTGTC
>JAFGDI010000243.1 GCA_016932145.1 Sedimentisphaerales bacterium | reverse complement strand
CGTCATCAGGCTTCAGGTAGCTTGGTACTATTATCTTGAGCTTTTTCTCCGGGCCGGGCACATCGATCATCTCTATTATATCTTTGATCCGGGCCAGACTGCGGGCATAATCGGTTATTACTATTTTATTAGTATTATCTATAGGAGTTATTATATCTGTATAAGCAACGAATTTGTCCAGTATGCTCTTAACTTTTTCATAATTAACATGTTCCAGAGTAATGATTGTTGCTACTACCGAATCACGCTTCGGGTCAATTTCATCGCCCAGATCTGGTGAAAAGATATTGGTGTTTTTATGTATCTCATTTCGCTTAACTATCTTGGTATAAGGCCCCTGTTTAACCATCATATAGTCAGACTTGGCCAGAACTGATTCCAATAAAGGCAATAATTCTGAGCGGTCGATCTCGCCATATTGCTGTAACATTATCCTGCCGGAAGGAATAACTCCATCTTCAAAATAATAGTTTAACTCCAGCTCTTTACCTATAGCTATCAACAGCTCATTAAGGTCTATCATGCCATCATTAGTCTTAATGCGTATCTTGCCTTCTTCCAGTATGTCTTTATCAGACTTTTCTGTAACCGGGTCAGCAGAACCAGCTTCAACAGCAGGTTTTTCTTCTCCTGAAACAGCTTTCGCCTTTACACTGTCAACGACTGGCGGAGTAACATTTTTAACAACAGGCTTTATCTCTGGCTCTTTGGCCTTCACAACAGTAACCTCTTTGGGCTGCCCTGCCTTAACTGGTGGATTAGCAACCTGATTAGGCTCTGACTTGGCCTGACTTGCAACCACAGAAGTTATAGCAGCTTTTGTCGGAGCATTAGTCGGTGCTGGTCGCAGAGTTTTCTGACGACTATAAGCATTATCTTTGGGCTGCTGGGCACTGGTATCCGCCGGGCGAACAGGCTCTTTAGCCGGTTCTTCTGAAGGCTGCTCGTCATCATCGGTCACTTCCTTATATTCTGCCTGCTGCTTTGCCAGTTCCTGTTCCTGCTTGACCTTAACTTCCTCTATCAGGCCATCAAGTTTCTCACTTAATGCCTTTACTTCAGGACTGTCGATTCCCTTTTGGGCCTGAAGCTCTGCCATCTCGGAAAAAGCCTCAAAAATAGCTATCTCTTCCGGGCTCAGCTCATCTCGCATCTCCTGAGATATCTCTATTTTAGCTGGGGTAACATCATCTTCTGCCTGCGAGTCATCAGTTGGCTCTGACTGGGCCTGAGCAAGTAATAACTCACTGCCTTCACCCCCTGGCAAATTGCCCGAAGTTCCACTGGTAGTACCAGAAAGTGAAAAACCAGCAGTATTAACCGCCAGCTCATTCAATGAAGCGTTATTGCTTCTACCCCCCATAAACACCCCGGCTGCAATAAGCCCGGCAGCAAAAGGCACCAGCAACAACAAAGGCTGCACTTTATAATGACGAGCAAAATCTGCATTAATATCCCGGATTTTTACGGTTATTTTCGCGGCTTTGGCGATATACGCACTGAAAGTACTTGTGTTTGGTACTTCAGAACGGCTATTATTAGCATGTTTAGATGACATAACTATTAAAGCTCCACTTAATATTGTTAGTGAGTTAAATAACTCCAGGTAACTCTATATGTTCACAAATAAATCTTATATCAGAAGTTTCAGCTTGATTTTCAGCCTTGCCTTCTGTCTTTGTCTTTCTCTTAATGGCTGTGCAAAAAAACAGATCAACTCTGCCTCGGACACTAAAAATGCTCTGAGCCTGCAAAGGCAAGAGCAGGTCAATGATCTTACCCAGATCACCGACGGCATTTTACACTGCCTGGCCACTTATAAATATCAATGGCTCAAAAATTATACCCACACCGAACTCTCTGGCCTGCAAGTAGCCCGATTACTATTGGGCGATGCAGCTTTTGACCGGGTTATTGTCGGCTGGAACACCCAGTTGCTTACCGCTACCTTTAACGATCAGGGCGACGCAGTTATCATCTCTATTCCAGTTACTCACCAGCCCAGAGAAGATATTAAATTCGGTCAGGTAACCTCTGTATTCAATTTTCACTATTACTTTTCCAGTCAGCACGGTCGCTGGCTGCTAAACTTCAATCAACTGCTCATGCAGCAATAATCACTGCCTGGGACGAGTTGGCGGCATAGGCGGCCTTACTCCCTCAGGACGACCCGGCACTGGCTGACCTGGCACTGGTGCAGATGCACCATCCGGAGACACCAGTTGATTATTATCCGCTACCTCCAGCTCATACTCAAAGCCTTCTTTTTCCAATATTACCTTGCCTTTAGCTACATGTTTAAGCAGGAAACCTTCGATTTCCTCGCCTACTTTATAGCCTTTCTGAGCTGAAATAAAGGCCACGCCCTGGCCGCCACCTGTCTCTATTACAGAACGGAACTTAAATGTCGGACCGGCAGGTCTCTGGCGAATATACTCACAGGCAAATTCATAATCGGTCTGTTCTTTTATTTCAATCTTAAGACTCTCAACTGGCTGCCAGCCTGTTACGCTCTTAAACGAGATCACATGCTCACCCAAAGTCACTTTACTATTGGTCTGCCCAAAATTGAGCCATTCACCTTCATCTATACGCCACTGAGCAGAACTCAATCTCTCATCATTGACCGGGTTAATATTGGTCGTCACTCTGGCATAAGGAATAGGAGTATAAGCCACCTCAATATCATAAGTCTTTTCTTCATCAATGTTTATCTTAATATTTTCCGGCTTTTTCCAATCAGGCACATCCTTAAAGCTAACTTCATAACTGCCGAATCGGTTACGCTGGGGCTCAGCGCCCAAAGCCAGCCAATCACCGTTATTTATCTTCCAGCCGGCGGCTTCTGGCTGACTTGCATCGCCCAGTACCTTTACATTTATATTTCCATAGCGAATAAGAACATACTCCGCTATAGTTTCTATAGTCTTCTGATCTTCAATAGTTACATTTATTGCCGGTTTATCCCAGCCTTCTATATCTTTGAATGCCAGACCATACTGACCGACAGGAGTTACCTGACTGGTATCACCAGAATTAAGCCACTGACCACCATCGATCTGCCATTGAGGCGACTGACTGAGTATCTCTTCTGGCATAAGGGTCACTTTAACAAAACCACGCGGCGGTATAGCATAAACAGCGGTAACTTCCGCGACCTTATCCTTTTCCACCATAACTTTAACTTCAGGCACAACCCAGCCTTTAACTACTTTGAACGATATATTCTTTTCGCCGGGGGTTACTTTTTCGGCCACAGCTTCAGATTCCAGCCATTCACTACCACCTACCCGCCAGCCGGCACCGACAGTAAGCACATCTTCGGGCTCTATCTTAACCTTGACACTGCCAAATGCAGGCGGCGGATCAAGCCAGTTAGAAAAACCGCGTGCTGCTGCAATAGTCTGAGATTCAACATCAGCATCACCTGAAGCATCTGAGGCAGAAGAAAGATCGCTCTTATCGAAGAGGGCCTCAGATGGATATCCGGGCATACCTGCGATCGCAAAGATCCAGCTTATCACCAGCACTGCTGCCAGTGCTGCATTGATGTACCAAAGCCTTTTATTCACAACAACTTACCTCTGCCCAAAGCGGGTGATCTCTTTTAACTTACTAATTTACGAACACTTTGAGTTATTCAGTTTAAATACTTCACCAGTTTACACATATTAACAAAAATTACCAGCATATTCAGTATAACGCTGCTCTTAGTACTTCTATTTCGTCAGATGAGTTTTTCTGAAAACCTCACCTGCTAAAACCAGATAATTCCAAAACCTTCTGGCCGGCATAAAAGATACAAACCGGATAGTCATATCGTCAATTTTCAGACAGTAATAAAGTTGAAAGTGATTTATTCATAGATAATTATGTGAATAAATTAGCAGCTTTTATCTCAGTAGCGTTTTTTGATGTTATAAACAGCCAAAAAATAAATTAAAAAAAAGCCAAAGCCTGTTATCAATACTGAAAACGGCTTTGGCTTATTTTAAATCAGAAAAACTCAAATAGTCGGATATCAATAAATGATCAGTCTATCTGAGCATCACTATCAAGATTATCAATAGAACTGGTTTTATTCTTAGGTATGCGGATCATCAGGCCGGTATAGTCGTCAGACATTTTGTACTTATGAGAACGACTGCCATCGAAAGCCAAAACCTGGCCAGGCTTAACCGGATAAAGAACACCGTCAACTTCCATAGCAAGCGAACCCGTAACCGGTATCTGCACTTCCATACAGAATGGATGATTAGTCAGTTGACCAAATTCGTTAATAGTTACCTTATTAACAAAATTGAACATGATATTATCAACGGTAGTATCATAAACCATAAATCCATTATTAGCCAAAGCTCTTTCACTGATAGACCGGTCATATGATTTAGTCGGGCACTTTCTGGCCAACTGGAACAGATTGACGGGCGTATCACCCAGAACTGAGGCAATAGCTGACAGAGTTGCCATGGAAGGAGCGCGTTTATTGTTTTCGATCAGAGAAATAGCCGAAGTGGACATACCAGATTCTTCTGACATCATCTCCAGACTCATATTATGCATTAATCTGAGCTGCTTAAGTATGGTAAAGTCCATATTATCAGAGTTTACCGTACTTGGTTTTTTGGAAACCGACATTTTCTCATAAGATTCCAGCACAGCCGCTAATTCTGACATAGGATTATAATGATGATTGGTATTGTTCTTCCTTCTGAGAATAGAAACAATATTGCAGGGACCTGAACTGGAAATAGCTCGATTAGCCAGACCACTATAAGACATAGCCTGATTTTCGTTGACAGTATAAGACTCGCCATCTACCATGATATCAAGTTTGCCCTGAAGAACATAAGTTATGACATCAAAGTAAGGCATCTGCGACATGCTGACATCCTGAAAACCTTCGTTCGTCTGTAAGTGCAGCAAGATATAGTCATTATATTCATAGCTAATAACCGAATAGCCAGAATAAGGCTCTGGCTTAATCTTGTTCTGGTCTAAAACTACCGTCTTACACCTGTGTGAAAGCTCCACATATTTATTAAAGCTTATGCCCAGCGCATCGGTAATAGCCGCAAGGGTAGATAAAGATGCCGGGAATCTGTTCTGCTCAACATTCAAAATAGTCTGCTGAGTGATCCCTGACTTTTCGGCCAGCGCTCGACGGCTCATCTTTTTCCCTTCGCGTATCTGTCTTATTACGCTCTGGTCATATTCATCAACATTGTTCTGTGATCTCATCTTAAAGTACTCGCTTTCCTCTGGTTGTTATGTGCAGCTTGAAAAAAAGCTGTCTCTCTCTGGTTGTAAAATTTTATGGTGGGTTCTTTTACTCTATTTTGTACAAAAAAAGCCATTCTCACAAGTAAAATATCGTCTGTTTGGCTGATTTTTGACTAAAATTATATAATTTTTTATAAAATAACACTAAATAGCGGTCCAGAAAGAGTTACATCAAGGACTGACATAACTGCATTATACCATTGTCTTTTACGCTGTTATGTTAATCGATAATAAATAAGTACGACTTAAATCAAAAAACAAAAAAAATTTACAATATTGCAGATTTTGCCTGAGATTATTTCAACCCACCAACAGAATTACTAACACAATGGCTGTTATATAAATAGTTTAGGGTAATAATTGGCAAACAACATTTCAGTAACAATCAATAACATTGTTATTTCCATATGGCATTATTCTCATAAAAACATTTTACACTATTACTATACAGCCATATATCAGAAATAAAGTTGTAGTCCGATAATATCAGGCGTCTGAAAAAAACGGCCAGGAATATCAATCGCAGCAGCAAGATAAATATGTTGATATTGATAATAAACTATAGGTAAGTCCGATAGTATTAATGTATCGTTTTTTACGGGTGTCAGGCAAAATTGGAGAAAAAGCTGGTTTTTTAGAAATAATAATGTATAATACTCGCTGCATTGGGGAAAACACTTCTGAATATGCTTTAGAATTAACGAGCAAAGCAGAAATTTAACCAGGGTAAGAGTATCAGGCAATCCTGTTGAGATCGTAAAGATTGATCACCAGGCATCCGGCATTTTGCAGAAACGCTATTGAAGGACTTGATGCTAAGCCCTGTTCCCACAGGCTCATACACTGCCTGTCGAACTAAATTGTGTTTCTGGAATCCACAAAAAACGGTTAGTGTTTAATCGTTTAACTGAAATTACAGTGGATGTCCCGGGTATTACTGTCAATATATATGACAGTAAGCCAAACGACCATGGCACAAAACAGTGCCTGACATCTGGGGCTGTTTACATCAAGCGAGTAACAAATTCGCTTGTTAGAACAAAGCAAACAGCCGCCACCTACCTGGAGTTATTTTTTTAATGACCAAATCTGAATCTGTAGCAGCCGAAGTAACCTTTGAAAGTCTGAATCTCTCGGCAAAAGTTCTCAAGGCTATAGCAGCCGTAGGCTACGAAACCCCCACCACTATTCAGGCACTTACCATTCCCCCGCTATTAGAAGGTCGCGACCTTATGGGTCAGGCCCAGACAGGCACAGGCAAGACCGCAGCATTCGCCCTGCCTATCCTGTCGAAGATCAATGCCAAAAGCAAGAGCCCGCAGGCTATAGTTCTGGCACCAACCCGCGAACTGGCGATCCAGGTTGCAGAGGCATTCCAGACCTACGCTAAATTCATTCCTGGTTTTAGCATAGCCCCTATCTATGGTGGCGCGGACTATCGTGGCCAGCTCAATCAGCTCAAAAGAGGCGTTAATGTCGTAGTGGGCACGCCTGGTCGGGTAATGGACCATATGCGTCGCGGCTCGCTCATGCTCGATGAGATAGAATACCTGGTTCTGGACGAAGCAGACGAAATGCTCAAGATGGGTTTTATCGATGATATTACCTGGATTCTGGAACAGACCCCGGCAGAACGCCAGACAGCCCTGTTTTCAGCTACTATGCCCCGCGAAATAATCACCATTGCTAAAAAGTATATGCGTGACCCGCAGGAAATAATAATCAAAGCCAAGACCTCAACTGCTGACAATATTCGTCAGAGATACTGGAATGTAAGCGGTCTGCACAAGCTCGACGCTCTGACGCGCATATTAGAAGCTGAAGAGATAGATGGCATGATAATCTTCGTGCGTACCAAGACCGAGACTATCGCTCTGGAAGAAAAATTGCAGGCGAGAGGTTTCAGTTGCGGTGCGATCAATGGCGATATGAGCCAGAAGAATCGTGAAATGATAATCGAGCGACTTAAGAATGGCAAAGTTGACATTCTGATCGCAACTGATGTAGCAGCTCGCGGTCTTGATGTTGATCGTATCAGCCATGTGGTTAATTATGACATACCTTATGACAGTGAATCATATATTCACCGGGTAGGTCGTACAGGACGAGCCGGGCGCAAAGGAGAGGCAATCCTTTTTGTTGCACCGCGTGAAAGAAGAATGCTCTCTATGATCGAAAAGGCAACCCGCCAGAAGATCGAGCCGATGGAACTGCCAACAACAGCGGTAATTAATGATAAACGGATCGCCAGATTCCAGCAGAAAATAACTGATGCCATCGCCAGTGGTGAATGTGATCAGTTTACTGGCCTGCTGGAGCAATATTGTCAGAACCACAATGTGCCTGCGATAGAAGTTGCTGCCGCCCTGACAATGCTCATGCACAAGAAGAAACCGCTTTTGCTCAAGGCACCAGATAAAGAGGTCATGGAAAAACGCGGCTTTGACACCAGTGGCAAATACGGCGACCTTAAGGTATGCAAGCCAGGCAAGGGCATGGAATATTTCGTTATTGAAGTAGGTCGCGGCCAGGGAGCAACCCCAGGTCTTATAATCGACACTTTAGCCGAGACCGCGGCAATAGATCGTAAGCATATAGGCAGAATATCAATAATGGCCGATTACTCTTGCGTGGAACTGCCCGAGGGTATGCCTGATGAAACCAGAGAGCAATTGGTCCAGAGCGAGATAAATGGTCATAAATTGAATCTGGTAAAGCTGGAGAAATCTGGTTATACCCCTTCTCGCCGGGACACTAATTTT
>JAFGDI010000242.1 GCA_016932145.1 Sedimentisphaerales bacterium | reverse complement strand
TTCATTTTATTGATTAATTTTAAAAAAAGATATAAGATTAATATCTCAAGGTGTACATATCCCCTTTAATTACAGAGAGTAATAAATATAAATCAGAAAGGAAAATTTTAAGGAAAGACACCAAATATATGATTAAAGGACAAGAATGATATATAATCACGACCCTTAAAATACCGATTAGTTACCAGAGTAGTAAGCGTTCACAATACTTACTTAGATTGCAAAGTAAACTATGAACTAAATTGTTTAGTAACAAGTAACAAGAAATAAGTTGAGGTAATCCGAAATCCCGAACTTGCTTCGGAGCTCAGGATTGCCCTCCGGGCAGGCTGATTTAATTTAAATAAGTTGTGAGCGAAGCGAACTCATTAGCTTGTTTCTTATTTCTTGTTTCTTATTACTGTAACCGTGTGAGCGGTTACCCAGAGTAGAATTATACTGGGAACAAAAGCCAAAAACGGAAAATCGTCAGGCATTCAAGCGAATGCATGAGTGTGCATCTCTAATTAGCTTCTGGTCAGCCCCCTATAAAGGAACAAAGTCAGAATTGTGACTAATAATACGCCCGACCACATAAATAACAGACCACCGGCCAGATTAGCACTATTTTCTGCTACATGCTTACCTGAAAACATGGTTATCAGGCAGAAGGCCGCCGGGATAAAGCTTATGCCAAAAGCGGTGAGTAAATGTCCACTTTTGAATATTATGCCCAAAGCCGCACCCATTACCGTTAATATTACACAACTTACGCCGAACGCCAGACGAGAATGTTTCTCTGCCGCTATCTCTATCAATAGAGCCCGGCATAACTGCCAGAGCTTTTCTGACATTTTATTAAGACGAGGTGAGGCATAAGATGGCATAACTATTTCATTCTTATCCATTTGTGTAAAATCAGACAACCTTACCGACTTACCCAGCTCTAATATTTCACTGGGGATTATCAACCCGGATACGCCCTCTACGCTATGGTTTACCGAACGACCATCACCTGTCTGCCAGGAAGCATTCTTCATATACAAGGCTGTTTGTGAAGTATTACCATAAAGCGTCTCTGTCTTTAATCCTGCCTGCTCGCAGCGATAGACTTTATTTAACAGAGCATTACCCGGGTCAGAATACTCAACGGTTATAACCCCTGAAGCTGAAGCGATAAATTCAGCCCGAAACTCTGTGTCCTTACCCGAAGGCAGCTTGTCAGCTTTATACGAACAACCGGCGGCAAAAACCCGAACTATTCGGCCATTATCGCAATTAAATGAGACCACTCCAGTCCGACGCAGTTCATTATCGGCATAATTGAATAATGCCTCCTGAATATACTGATCTCTGAATGACTTGAAATTCTGGTTGATCGGGCCAAAATGAGATGGGTCGGCACTTATCTGTTTAAGCTCATCGAGATCTTTAAACTTTATCTTATCTTTGAACATTGTGGGTATCGGCAATGAAAAACCCTGTCGAGATAATTCAACATAAGCATCATCGAACAGACCGCGACCGTCAACTATCTGCAAATGGATATTATTCTGCCCGGTAGGCTCTGACTCTATATTCAGCTTCACCGCACTGGCTGTTATTACCTGCTTTACCCGCTCTTTATCTGCTATTACCAGAGTTACGCCCTGCAAAATCTTCTGCTCTGGCCATACCCGATCCGCCTGGATAACCATACCGGAAAAGAGCTTGGATATCTCGCCTTTTTTCTCAATGCCACGAAAGATCATCGCTTCGGCATCTTCTGTTATTATATTTTCAAACTTGGAAATAAAATAGGGAATAGTATGAAAACCCAGCAATAAACTCACCAGACCAATTAATAAGGCCAGCGTTCCCGCCGGGTAGATCAATGATATTACACTTATTCCACTACTGCGACAGGCATTAATCTCATTATCGAACGCCAGCCGGCCATAAGTAAGCGTAGTCGCAAGCAGAGCCGCGATCGGCATTACCATAGTGATCGTTATCGGCATAGTATATGCGATCAGCGTGGGAACTTTCATAGGGTCGATATTATAGCTGCGCAATGGCTTGAGCATCATGCCCAGCCCCATCACCAGCGATAATACGATCAACCCCAAAGCAAACTTCTTGAGCAGATCGAGGAATATGTATCTGTGTAGTGTATATACCATTTTATTGAAGAAGTAACAAGTAATAAGAAACAAGAAATAAGCTCAGGTGTCGCTACGCGACCTTGTTTAAAGCTTCGCAACAAATAAGAATAGCTAAATATCTCATCCATTCGCAATGGCTTGCCTAAAAATCAGACAGCTTCGAGCGGAGCGAGAATCGAGAGCTTATTTCTTATTTCTTGTTTCTTATTTCTTCCTTATTACTATTCTTCCCTCATTTCATCGCTATTACAAAATACAACTTCCCGGTTTCCAATTCCAGTTCTATGGCATTGGCCGGGCTGGTTGCCGTTTCGGTCATGTTATCGCACAGGGTCTCATGGCTGATATAACTGCCATGCTCGGCGATCGCCTTCTTGATGGTCTCATCAGTACAATACCACTGCATAGTAATATGGTTCTGGATCTCCAGGCCATTATCTTTGCGGGCCTGCTGAATATGGCGAACCATATCACGGGCGATACCCTCGCGTAGCAATTCCGGGGTTATCTCAATATTGAGAATTACCGGCGGATCGCCAGCGTCGTTCACCGCCAGAGTGGCATCAAATTGCATCTCTACCAGAATATCTTCAGCGGCCAGATCGAAATCGCCCAGCTTGAAGTTTTCGCCGGCATGAGCCTTTGCCGCCAATTCCGAAGCATTCGCCTCTGCAATAAGTGTGCGAACCTTGCCCATCTCTTTGCCGACCTTTGTACCTAAGGTCTTAAAGTTCGGCTTAATGGTATAGGTTACATAATCGCCCAGCTCAGTAGTGAAGGCCAGCTCCTTGATATTAAGCTCATCAAGTATGTGGCTCTCGAACCGCTTGAGCACTTCCTGCCTGGCAGGCCCGGCAACAGCAGTTACAGTCGCCAGAGGCTGACGCACGCGGATCTTCTTATTTTCACGAATACTCAGTACGCGACTGACCACATCGGCGATCATATCCATATCCTGAGCGATCTTTTCATCATAGAGTTTGGCATCAACCTGCGGATAGTCGGTATGATGCACGCTCTCCGGGGCGGTTGGGTTTACGCTCCGCACCAGATTCTGGTACATATCTTCAGTTACAAACGGGCAGATCGGGGCCAGTATCTTGCACAGGTCAACCAGTACCCGATACAGCGTCTGATAGGCGGCCAGCTTATCGGTATCACTGTCAGACTTAGGCCGCCAGTACCGCCGACGATTGCGACGGATATACCAGTTGCTCAGCCGCTCGATGAACCGTTCGGCCTCTGTTACCAGACCAGCCACATTGAAGTCTGTCAGCGACTGGTTGGCCACCTTTATCAGCTCCTGCAACTTACTCAGCAGCCAGCGGTCAATATCCTGCAATTTATCATAGGCCACCAGCTCACGACTGGCATCAAAGCCATCGAGCCGGGCATAGTTCACAAAGAAGCTATAGACATTCCACCAGGTGCCAAAGACACGCCTGCGAACCTGATCGCCGGGCGTATAGCCGAAGTTCAGGTTATTGGTCGGGTTCTGACTGCAATACATCCAGCGCATTACATCGGCACCCATCTTCTCGGCGGCATCATCAAACCAGATAGCATTGCCGGTTGACTTGTGCATCTCCTTGCCATGCTCATCTCGTACCAGAGCATGACCCAGCAGAGTCTTGAACGGGGCCTTGCCTTCCATCATGGTACTCATCGCCAGCAGAGCATAGAACCAGTTACGGAACTGGCCGGGGAAGCATTCCAGCACCAGATCTGCCGGGAACCACTGCTCCCAGTATGCCCGGTCAGAATTGTATTTCATCGTCGAATAAGGCACAATACCGGCATCAAGCCAGGGGTTGCCCACATC
>JAFGDI010000241.1 GCA_016932145.1 Sedimentisphaerales bacterium | reverse complement strand
ATTTATCAAAATATATACCCAAAACATGCTTTAGCTCCAAAAAAAAAGCAGTGTAAGATCTCTCTCACACTGCTAAAGCTCCCCGAATCCCGACTTGAAGCCGGGATAACCTAGCGGTTAATCCCGATGACCATCGGGACTCGCTCTACCGATTTATTAGGTGTGATTGAATCCATAATGCTGATTTTTTTGATTTGATAAATCGTTCTCTTACCATAGCTTCAGATCGAGTGTTATGCTTTTCAGACCATATGAGTTTCCATGGTCCGTTTTTGTGAGTGAATTTTCCAGATCCGCATTCAGGTGAATTATGTTCGGATAATCTTCGTTCAAGATTATCAGTGTGGCCAATATAATACTTGCTGTGAGGATTTATCAAAATATATACCCAAAACATGCTTTAGCTCCAAAAAAAAAAGCAGTATAAGATCTCTCTCACACTGCTAAAGCTCCCCGAACTGGACTCGAACCAGTAACCTAGCGGTTAACAGCCGCTCGCTCTACCGATTGAGCTATCAGGGATTATATCGGTATTATGCTGGATTATTCCAGACTATGTATTTAATTGTCTTACCTATTCAACCTAGCGGTTAATCCTGAAGTCATCGGGACTCGCTCTACCGATTGAGCTATCGGTTCGGTAATATTCGGTTATACAGGCATTATATTAACTTTTTTAACTCGTCGTCATTGCTGTCAACGAGATGAGTATTCTATATGTTGACAGAGCTAAAGTCAATAACATTTATGAAAAAATAACAAAAATATTCTAGTAACCTAAGTGCTTGTAATGGAAGTAAATAGAATAAATTGTGCGTTATTTTGCAAATAATTTATGATTCATAAGTTATTTTTGATGTTGAACTGATTATTAGCTGGTAGCAATATCCCTGATTGGAGGGTGGTTAATTTAATTAAGTAAGGTGGATTATGTGACGAGTAATGCTATGTAGGACTCTGCAAAGCGTAATTCAGGGCCTGCCAAATGGGCGTGAAAATTTTATGTTAAAAAGATATATAATTATTGCGATTACAGAGAGCGTCAGGGCGACCTGTTAGCTGGGGCAGAATAATGGGGATTATAATGCCGTTAGGTTCAGAAACAAATAGTTCAGGCAGGAAGAAATTCCTGTTTTATGCTTATATCTGCATATTTATCACTACATTATGCATCACATCGATAGGAGTGTACAAGGTGCATAATTATCGGTTGATGTTGCAGTATTACTCGAATATGGCGATTATTTCCAGTTTATTGCAGGAAAGGACGGCCCAGATTGGTCGTATTTTGCTTGTAGAGTCAGATTATATTGAAACGGAAGAAGGTCTGGCTCAATGGCGGGCTGAATTTGAAGAACAATTTACTCAAATAGCTAATATTGGGAAATGTTTTCAGGGTGAAAGTGTATTTGAATATGCCGGACCGGGGAAAGAGAAATATTTATTGGCTCTCGACCATTCAATTGCGGATATAGATAAACCGGCTAATCTTATTCAGTCATTGCAATCTTACATTAATGATACTAATAAATTGTATGTAATGGTTTATAATAGTAAAAAAGCCAGTTTTAGTTCTGGTTCTGTACCGGCAGGTGAATTAAATGAATATCCTGAATCAACAGAGTTGTTCGCAGATATGGAACATGTTGCCAGAAATATTTATAAGTACAGTATAAACGCTATCAATAAAGTATTTTTTCTGAGTGAAAAAGAACAGAAATGGAACAATATATCATTTGTCTGGCTTGCATTAATGACTGTAAGTGGTATTGTGTTACAGATATGGAGCTATTTTAAGATCGTCAAATACCAGAGCAATATTCAGGTAAATGAGTTTCAGTGGCGTACAATTCAAACTGTATTTGAGGCATCGCCAATAGCTATGGTATTGCTCAATAGTAACAGAGAAATTGTATTTGGTAATGACAGGCTTGAGAAGTTATGTAAACTTAAAAGTAGTGATATGATCAATAAAAAGCCTGGTGTAGTACTCTGTTGCGATGGTGGAGGAGAATGTTTTACCGGCAAGCCAGATGTGTCATGTAAGCTCTGTGGAATAAAAAGGGTTTACGAAAGTGTTCTGGAAAAAGGAAATCCGGTTTATGATTATCAGGAGGAGCATAAAGTCAGGGTCGATGGTTCACTAGAGACTATATGGCTTGAGCTAAACGGCTCTGCGATCGATATAGAAGGGCAAAGGCATGTATTATTGACGATAGACAATATTACTGCCAGAAAGATGAATGAAGAGCAATTAATAGAAGCACTCAATGAAGCTGATAAAGAGCGAATTGAGTGTATAGAGCAGGCCCAGATTGCCCGGCAGAGCGCTCGAGATGCGACCTTAGCCCAGAAAAAAGCTGAGGCACTTAATGATAACCTTAAAGAGTTATCAACCTTTGCCTATGAAATGGCAGTTGAGGCCGAAAAAGCCAATCGGGCAAAAAGTGAGTTTCTGGCTAATATGAGCCATGAGATAAGAACTCCTTTGAATGGTGTGATTGGTATGACCGGATTACTATTAGAAGATAATGCCCTTACCGCTGAACAGAGAGAATATGCTCAGGCAATTAATTCCAGCAGTAAAACTTTATTATCTGTTATTAACGATATACTGGACTTCTCTAAGATAGAAGCAGGAAAGCTGGAAATTGAGTCTATAGATTTTGACCTTAAAGAATTGACTAATGAATTCGCTGGTATAGTCAGGCAAAATGCAAGACAAAAGGGTTTAGACTTTGATATGGAAATTGACAATGGCATTCCTGTCAGCCTTACAGGAGATCCGCATCGCGTTATGCAGGTCTTGCTGAATCTGGCAGGTAATGCTGTTAAGTTTACCCATGACGGGAAAATCACTGTTAAGGTAATTGTAGATTCTGTAGCCAAAACACATACTTATCTTCGTTTTGAAGTTAAAGATACTGGTATAGGCATACCTGAAGAAAAGCAATCACTTTTATTTGAAAGTTTTACCCAGGCAGATTCATCGACCACTCGAAAATATGGTGGTACTGGTCTGGGGCTGGCGATCAGTAAGCAGATTGTTGAGCTTATGGGTGGTAAGATAGGCTTAAATAGTTCTCCAGGTAAGGGCTCTTCATTCTGGTTTACAGTGCCGTTTATCGTCAGGAGTGGGAAAAATGGTGAAGTGTCGCAATTGCCTGAAACGGCTAGTGGGGCATCGGAACAGCGCCCCCGGAATTATTCTGTGCTATTAGTAGAAGATAATCCGACTAATCAGCAAGTAGCTAAAGTAATTCTTGCAAAATTGGGCTGTAAGGTATCTATTGCCAATAACGGCAAGGAAGCAGTTAAAATATTAGAAACAACAGACTTTGACCTTGTCTTTATGGATATTCAGATGCCCGAAATGGATGGCTATGAAACCGTAAAATATATCCGCAATCCGAATTATAATATACTAAATCATGAAATACCAGTTGTAGCGCTTACGGCAAATGCATTTCGCAGTGACCGAGATAATTGCATGGCTGCCGGAATGAATGATTATGTAGCTAAGCCGGTAGATGCCAATAGCCTTAAACAGATGCTTGAAAAATGGTGTGATGGCAGGCTGGAAAAAAGTGAAACCAAAAATGAATTCGTCAGTGATCAGGTTAACACCGCAGATGTGTCTGGTGAAGTCCTGACTGACAAGAAGAGAAAATTAAGTGTTTATGATAGACAGAAATTTCTGGAACGAGTAATGAATGATGAAGAGCTGGCTGCGGTAATTATTGAAGGTTTTCTTAAAGATATACCAGTTCAGATCGAAAAACTCAGGAATTATATAGAAGCAGGACTTGCAGAAAAAGCTGGCAGGCAGGCCCATACAATTAAGGGGGCTGCTGCAAATGTCAGTGGCCAGGCGATGAGTCTGGTATGTTTAGCAATGGAAAAGGCTGGTGCGGACGGTAAACTGGACCAGTTAAGAGAAAATTTACCAATTTTGATCAAAGAATTTGAAAGTATTAAATCGGCAATGCAGGAAGATATTCCCGTGGCCTAGTTGTCATTCTAATATGTGAGGTTATATTATGGATAAAAATGAACTTGCAAAGCAGATCAGTCGTGAATTCGTTATGGAAACGGTTGAACTGTGTGAAATAGTATCAGGCAGTATTATGGATCTTGAAAAGCACTATGACCAGGAATTGGTTAACTCTGTTTATAGAGTTTTTCATACTATAAAGGGAAATGCCTTTCTGGCCGGCTATCAGGCGGTGGGTGAATTATCGCATATTGTCGAAGATGTTCTCTCCGCTGTGAAATCTGGTAAATTGCTTATTTCGGTCAGCATAGTTGATCATTTACTTAGTGCAGTTGATGCAGTTAAGTCTATGGTAGATGATATTGAAAGTGGTGGAGATGGCAGTGCTGATAACAGTAGATTATTGAAGTATTTTGCCACAGTTCTTACCAGCAGTGAAGCTGATACCGATACTGCTAAGTCTTCAGAGACTGTGCAAGGAAAGGAGCAGGCTATTGAGTCAGCTTCCCCGCAGAATCTTCGTTTGCAGACCGTTGATAACTTTGATAATTCTGATGAAATGCAAGCCAGTAGAAGGCCCAAGAAAGATGATTCATTCAATATGCTTCCACGAAACTCGTTCCGGCCTTTGCGTATTCTTATCGTCGAGGATGATTTTACCTCGCGTCAGCTTTTAGTCTCAGCCCTTAAACGCTATGGCGATTGCCATGTTGCCAAAGATGGCCTTGAGGCTATACAGGCTGTTATTGAGTCGTATGAAATGGTACCAACCTCACCTTATGATCTGATCTGTATGGATGTTCAGATGCCAAATATGGATGGTACCGTTGCAGCACGCACAATAAGGGAAATAGAGCGAGGCAAATCAGTTGAGGGTACTGAATTTGAAAGTATAATAATGATGATATCATGTGTTGAAGAGCCCAAAGTTATAATGAAGGCCTGTTATCAGTGTGGCGCTAATCATTATTTTGTTAAGCCGCTTAATTTGCATCAGATGACCCGTCAAATGCAGAAATTGGGACTTATTGGCGTTGACTCTTCCTGTGTAGCTACTGGTTGATCAGGTAACAGGTTGTGGTCAGATATTATATTCTGACTATTATGGATAAATAGAAAAACCGAGGTCGAAAATTTCAACCTCGGTTTTTCTATTTAATGAAAGCACTTATTTTATCAGCTGCAACCAAGTGAATTGCCGCAGTTGAAGCATTTATAGCAGTTGCCATTTCTCACGGCAATTGAGCCGCAATTGTCACATACAGGTGCATCGCTCTGGAAATGAGAAAACTGATCATTAAATTTCTTCATTTGAGCTGAACCATCAGAATTAACCAAAGTCTTTTCTGTGGTTGACTTATCCGCCATTTGCATGATCTCGTCAATTCTATTACCTATCTGGGCGAGTTTTTCCTGCTGGCTGCGGTCGGATACATCTTTATGACGATTTCCAACTACTGGCCAGATTGGTTCACTCTTTTTTTCATCTTCACCTCTGTCGGGTGTGTTGGCTTTGCGAAACCCCTCGATAAAGGTTATTCCCAGCCATCTGGCGATATAGTCGATAAGGCTCTTAGCCATAGGTATGTCGCGGTTATTGGTCATTCCGGCCGGTTCAAAGCGGGCATGACTGAATTTGGCCACTAATGTGCTGAGAGGTACGCCATATTGCAGGGCCATAGAGATGCAAGTACCAAATGCATCCATAAGGCCTCCGACGGTGCTGCCCTCCTTGGCCATGGTGATAAATAATTCACCCGGGGATCCGTCCTCATAAAGTCCTACCGTCAGATATCCTTCATGACCGCCGACATCGAACTTATGCGTAATACTCCGTCTGGTCTGGGGCAGACGCAGGCGTTGTGGACGACGCTCAGGAACGGCGGCAGTTTCAGTTTCACTGGCAGGTTGTTTCTTTATATTTTCTGTTATCTCAGATTCGCTCTTATCTTCGCTAGAGCTGGTATTGAGAGGCTGTGTGCGTTTAGAACCATCTCTGTAAATAGCCAGCGCCTTTAGGCCCAGCTTCCAGCCTTCAGTGTAGGCCATCTGAACATCATCTATGCTGCTTTCGTTAGGCATGTTAACTGTTTTGCTGATAGCACCGCTGATAAAAGGCTGAGCTGCTGCCATCATTCTTACATGTCCCATGTACTGTATGGAACGCTTGCCTTTAACCGCTTTGAAAGCACAGTCAAATACGGGTAAATGTTCAGATTTAATAACCTTTGAAGTTTCAATGGTATCATCTTCTTCAATAGTCTTTTTAATGCTTTCGATCTCTTCGATACTATATCCCAGGCTTTCCAAAGCCATGTGAACGGTTCTGTTAACGATCTTGAGCATACCACCGCCAGCCAGTTGCTTGTATTTTACCAGGGCTATGTCAGGTTCGATACCTGTTGTATCGCAGTCCATCATAAAGCCAATTGTACCGGTAGGGGCTAAAACGGTTGTCTGGGCATTACGGAATCCATATTTCTTTCCGCCGGCTAACGCATCATTCCAGGCCTCTCTGGCAGCTTCCAGCAGATAGTCGGGGCAATTGCAATCTATATTTTCCACTTCAGTCCGATGCATTTCAATTACATGGAGCATTTCTTTTTCATTAGTCTTGAAATGATTGAAAACGCCGCGGACATTTGCCAGTTCAGCACTGACAGTGTAAGCTGTACCAGTGAGAATGGCGGTAATAGCCCCAGCCAGAGCCCGTCCTTTATTACTGTCATATGGTATGCCCAGACTCATCAGTAATGAGCCCAGATTGGCATAACCCAGACCCAGAGGGCGGAAGTCATGACTATTGCGTGCAATTTCTGCGGTAGGGTAGCTGCCATGGTCAACGAGAATTTCCTGAGCTATGATAAGTATTCTTACGGCTTTTTTATAGCTGGCTATATCAAATTTGCCATCAGCCTGCCGGAACTTCATCAGGTTAAGACTGGCCAGATTACATGCAGAATTATCAACGAACATGTATTCACTGCAAGGATTGCTGGCATTTATACGCCCGCTGTTGGGGCATGTGTGCCAACGATTGATGATGGTGTCATACTGAACGCCTGGGTCGCCGCAGATGTGTGTTCCTTCTGCTATTGCGTGCATCAGTTTGCGAGCATCTAAAGACTCTACCGGCTCTCCAGTAGTAACTGCAAGTGTATTATATGTTGTTCCCTGCTCGACAGCCTCCATGAAATCATCTGTCAGGCGTACTGACAAGTTAGAATTCTGGAACATTATGCTGTTATAAGCCTCGCCGTTGAACTCGCCGCTGTAGCCATGTTCGATCAAGGCCCAGGCCTTCTTCTCTTCTTTGGTCTTACAGGTAATGAATTCGTAAATGTCTGGATGATGGATCTTTAAAGACTGCATTTTTGCAGCCCGTCTGGTCTTACCACCGCTTTTCACTACTGCGGCAATCTGGTCATATACTCTCATAAAGCTCAATGGACCTGATGGCTTGCCACCGCCGCTGAGCTTTTCCCGGCTTGAACGCAGGGTAGATAGATCTGTGCCTGTGCCACTTCCATGCTTGAAAAGCATCGCCTCACTTACCGCCAGAGCCATAATGTCTTCCATTGTGTCCTGAACACTCTGGATAAAGCAGGCTGATGACTGCGGATATTGATATGTATTTGGACATTCTTCAACCTGATTAGTTTCCGGATTCCAATAGTGGTTATGCTTGCTGCCAGCTATGCCTTTAACATCATATAAACCGACATTAAACCATACAGGTGAATTAAAGGACGCATATTGGTTTAGGCATAACCAGGTAAGTTCGTCGTAGTATGTTTCAGCATCTTGCTGGGTTTTAAATAGACCATCTTTCAGACCCCAGTTGGCAATTGTTCTGGTAACTCTGTGAATAAGCTCTTTAAGAGACTTTTCCCGTTCATCAGTACCATTTTCGCCGTAAAAATATTTACTGACAATCACCTTAGTGGCCAATTGTGAGTAAAACTCAGGGACTTCTGCGTCTTTTTGCTCAAAAACCACATTTCCTTTTTCGTCAGAAATGGTAGCATTTCTCTTTATCCATTTAACCTGATCGAAAGGAGATATGTTTTCATCGCTGAAATAACGATCTATATTCATGGCTTTTTTCGTATTATCTTTAGTAATTTCCTGTGACTTTTTAGCGTCAGAGGACCGATCCTTGGCTGCGTCTTTCATTTCGTAATCCTTTTTAATTTTTCTCAGCTCAATAGAGACACCGGTAGCGTCAGTTTTTTCCGTATTTTTAACATAACTGGGCCTGCGTTCAGCCCAACAAAATCAGATTCTCAGCATGAAAAATAATGTTTTTTCCTACTTGCTATCCTCGAAATTCTCTTTTCGAAATCCCTTGCTGAGATCGTGTCAGATAAGACGATTGTCTTATCCGACGGGCTTTGCTTTTTAACTGTCATAATCGTTGTAACTTCTATAGTTTTCCAACTCTTGTGACAACGAACCTATCCTACCACAACATGTAGTATTGTCAATTTGTTTTTATCTGGTTTTTGCTCCTAAAGAAAATAACCCTTTGAAAAATAAGAAGTTTGGGAATTAATAATTTCTTAGTTTTAAAACTGGGCGGTTGTTAGTAATTTGTGAGATAGATATTAAGAAAATTATTATTTATTTAGCAGTTAAAAATAATATAAAAATAAGGGTGGTTTTTTACTATAAAAAATGGGGTTTAATAAATGATGTCAGGCAAAAATATAATTTTCTAAAGCTGATAACTTTATATTACGAAAATAATTACGGTATATAGTAATTTAATGCGAACAACCCGCTGAAAGGGTGAAAATGAATAACTGGACTTGCCTGATAGTTAATAGCGAAAATCAGAGCAGTGGCAATATAGTTGCCGCTGCCGAGAAGGTTGGTATTAGCTGTCAGATAAAAAAACCGGAGCAGGCGATGGATATACTGAAAAATCGCGAGTCTCGGTTTGCTCTGGTGATTTATGCCGGTCTTGAGCTTAACTGGCCAGATGTTATCGAGCAGGAGTTAATCAGTCTGTGTGAGAAGAAAAAAAGTACAGTTTTAGTCTGTTCTTCTTGTGAAGAGGATTATATTCGAGTCAATGCCAAGATAGTTTCCAGTGAGCCGCGACTATTTGTTTCGTATGCAAATATAAATGAATCGGTAGAGATGTTGGCCGGTCGTCTGGGTACATTACTGGAGATGAATAACTGGCATGTCCAGAATCGCAT
>JAFGDI010000240.1 GCA_016932145.1 Sedimentisphaerales bacterium | reverse complement strand
GTTCACAGTAAACTCTGCAATCTATGTAATCGCTGTGAACGGTTACCTTATTTCTTATCATAATAATTGATAAGTTTCAAAACTCTTAGAGCTTCTCCAACGCTCCAGGCCTGGGCAAAGCAACCTTTGGCATAGTGCGGATAATTAGCATCAAATATCTCAGAAATACTGCCAATACAGGCACCAGAACTGGCATGTTCCAGAACGGGTTCTATATATTCTCTGGCTTGCCGAACAGCAAAGTCTGAAAACTTATTAATCTTGAGGAAAGCCTCGATATAAGGTCCTATAAGCCAGCCCCAAACCGTACCCTGATGATATGCACTGTCCCTGCTGAACTGATCACCGCCATACCACGGACGATATCGGCTGTCCAGCGGGCTCAAACTACGCAGGCCGTAAGGTGTCAGCAGTTGATCTTTGACCACATTAACCACCGATTCGGCTTTGTCAGCAGACAGGCAGGTAAAAGGCAACGATACTGCAAATATCTGGTTTGGCCTGATCGCCGCATCGGGTGTGCCATCAGGGTAAATAAAATCATACAGACATTTGCTCTGTTGATTCCAGAATGTCATTTCAAATGATTCTGCCACTTTGCGGGCCATTTCATCATAATGCCGAACCTCGACATCACTATTGGCAGTTTCAGACATTATACGCAAGGCATTATACCATAAAGCATTGATCTCAACGGGTTTACCGTAACGAGGGGTAAAAGCTATACCATTACACTTAGCGTCCATCCAGGTAAGCTGAGTGTCTTTATCGCCGCCGGTTATTAAGCCATCGACATCAGCATGAATATTATCTCTTGTACCCTGACTATATGCCTGGAGTATTTCCTTGAGCATAGGCCGGTATTTGACCCGAAAGAGCTTAAGGTCGCCGGTGGCCTGTAAATACTGCCAGGCGGCATTAACAAACCACAATGAAGCATCTATACTGTTATAATGCGGAGGATTACCATAATCATCGAACCGATTGGGTATCTGACCACCATCTATTACTGAGCCAAAGGTATCAAGCACCTCTCTGGCCTCTTCATAGCGGCCGGTAGATAGCAAAATACCTGGCAAGGCAATGAAGGTATCGCGTCCCCAGTCGGCAAACCATGGATAACCAGCTAAAATACTACTGGAATATTGAGTGCCGGTAATAGCACGCCTTACTACAAACTGATCTGCGGCCTGAACCAGCATTTTTTCCTGTTCATCTCTGGCCTTGGCTGCCTGATACAAGGTCTCTATACGCTGGTCTCGCTGCTGACGCACCTGCTCACCGGTCAGAGTCATATCTTCAGTACAATCTGCACCAGATGATGCCAAAAGTACCAGTGATATCTCGCCATCGCCGGTGATTTCTCTGGAAAATGAGCCAACAACGCACTGATCTTCAAAATCCTGCTGACCACGATATGAATCAACCCGGTACTTTATCGAATACCACCAGTTACTATTCTGCTCAAAATACCCGCCTGGCATAGTCATATGTACCGCCGGTCCTCGAGGATCAAGATGATGTACCGTTACAATGTCATCTACATATCTGACATTCAGATTGGTTGCCGAATTCTGCATCGCATGAAAATCACGCAATACGACCATCGGCGAAACCGTCAGACGAGCCTTCTTACCTCCCAGACCACTAAACTTATACGAAACCACTACCTGATCTTTATCATAGCTCAGATAAATACTCTTTTCCAGACTGACCTGGTCCAACTGAAAATTAAAATGCACACCAGTATCAGAACGGAACTTCTTCAAAAAGTAATAGCCCTGCGGATGAATACAGTCTGCAAACTCAAAACTGGAAATATCGTAGGACCGACCATCTATCTCTACCGATTCAAGTAAATTACCCACAGTAACGATCCGTTCTATTGGCGGACGCAATGAGGCTATTAATAAACCATGATATCGACGAGTATTACAACCTATGACCGTCCCGGAACAATAACTGCCCCTGCTGTTAGATAAAAGCCATTCTTTACCCAGAAGTACATCCAGATTACTACCGTCTATGGTCAGTTCTTTGTATTCCATCTTCTGCTCACATACCTGGTTCACGATAAACCTCTATTCTACAACAAATTAAGGCGGGTACCATTATTACTACACAAATGGTATGGTCCATTATCAGATTATATCGTCAAAAGCAGGCCATAAATTAACAGAATAAGTCATAAAAAAACCAATTTATTCCCGGACATCAGATAAGAAAAGCAAAAAGGCCAACCCATTTGCTGGATCGGCCTTTAATAAATTCAAATCAGGAAACAGGCTGGGCCTGCCATTGGTAATTATGGTATTACCAGATTTAATGGGTAAGTGAAAATGCCCGAAGCACCAATCATCTTAGCCTGCGGGATTATAACTCTGGCCTCTTTCTCCTCTAACACAACCTCAACGGCTATATATTTATCATCTGCCAGACGACTGACAGTAGGAGACTTTTCGGCAGGTAACAGTTTGGTGATCTCAGGCAGCATAGACTCTTCCAGATTCATTTTAAGACCAACCTTAGCCTTACCTTCGATAGCACCCTGCATAAGCATAGCCATAGATTCGATCTTCCGGCGTTTGAATGGGTCCTGCCAGGCAGCCTTATTGGCAATAAAACGAGTGGTACTGACCATAAGTTCATCAATGATCTTAAGATTATTCGCCTTAATACTCGAACCAGTCTCAGTTATTTCAACAATAGCGTCCAGGAGGCGAGCCTTAACCTCAGTAGCGCCCCAGGAGAATTCAACTTTGACATTTATCCCCTTATCGGCGAAATATTTTTTAGTTACATTTACCAGCTCAGTAGCGATTATGCCGCCTTCTAGTTGCTCAGGCTTTTCAATTCCACTTTCTGCCGGTACAGCTAAAACCCAACGGGCTGGCTTGGCAGTAGCCTTAGAATAAACTAATTCGCAAACTTCTATTACATCTGAACCATTTTCATGGATCCAGTCTTTACCTGTCAGTCCGCAATCAACAACGCCATCTTCAACATAACGGCTCATTTCCTGGGCACGAAACAGTATCATGTCAAGCTCTGGGTCGTCTATGCTGGGGAAATAGCTGCGTGACGAACAACTGGCAGAAAACCCGGCACGATTAAGAAGGTTAAAGGTCGAATCTTGCAGACTGCCTTTAGGCAAACCCATTTTTAGTACATCTGTCAATTTAAGTCTCTCCTGTATCTACTCTCAAAAATATTCATTTCCAGCCTCATGACGGCTGATATCATTTCTTAGCTGTCTTTTTTTTGGCAACGGTCTTCTTTGCAGTAGTTTTAACCTCTGCATCAGAAGTTTTTTTTGCAGTTTTCTTTGCCACAGTTTTTTTGGCGCTTACCTTTTTAGCGGCAACCTTTTTAACTGTTTTAACTTGTTCAGCTTCCTGTTGAGCAGCCGCATTTGCCGCAGCGCCATAATGATCGCAATAGTCGCGAAGCATAGCGAAAATTTCCCTGCTTTTGGCCGCTGGTATCTGTCTCTCAAGGAAACCGTGGACATCATCAAAATCAGAAGAGGCATTAACTACATCTTCCTTACGCAACACTTCGAGCATAGCGTCATTCAAAGGAAAAGCATGAGCATCAAGATAATACATAACAAAGAGCGAATAAATATATGGTGTAATACCATTTAGCTCTTTAATTACCGCCTGAGATTCGCGTTTGCCCATATCTTGCAAACCGGCCATATCCAGACCATTATACTTTTCAAATACATCATTGAGCAGCTTAATAAGCCGACCAGTAATGATCTCAACACCAGGGTAGTTTTTACCCAGAGCAAGAATGATCTCTCTGGGCCTGCTTACCCTTAGCTCATTAAAATCAACAAAGCAGGAACGCAGGCGGCGCATAGCTACCTGAGCTTTGGCAATCTGGGCGTATTCTGAAATACAGCCAAATACCAGCACCATAGTAGCATCTTTAAGGGTAGTACTATCAACTGGCTCAGCCTGGTCCTTATTTTTCTTCAATGAAGTACAAAGCTTATTGAGTTTCTTTGCATACTCTGCACTATTTTTCATCTTCTGTATCCTCGGCATTATCCTGAGAGGTGGCATCAAGCCTTTCTTCAGCCAGACGATCGAATATCTGGCACACCTCAAAGCTCTTTTTGATAGAATCATCCAGGTAGAAATTTAACGCCGGGCATATCCTGGTGGTAAGTTTCTTGGACAGATATGTCCTCATAAAACCTGTGGCATTGGTTATAGCCTTAAAGGTCAACTGCTCCTGAACCTGATCTACACCTACAACACTGAGATAAATCTTAGCCAGGCTCAAGTCCGGGGCAAGTTCTACCCTGGTAACACTTACAAGCCCTTTGATCCGAGGGTCAGATAAATGATTCTGGATCGACTCACTTATCACATCTCGTACAGTCCTGGTTAATTTTTCTATCCTGCGGTTCATTTAATTCTGCTTTCTACTATTGATCACTTGCTGTCGAGCGAACGGGAAACTTTCACTTCCTCATAAACTTCTATTATATCACCCGCCTTGACATCGTCAAAGTTGACCAATTTAAGACCACATTCCAAACCAGCTTTAACCTCAGAAGCATCGTCCTTACCCCTTCTGAGTGTATCAATAGCATTTTCGTCACGAATGATCACACTGTCGCGAACTACACGAACCTTGGCATTACGAGTAATAACACCTTCCTGCACAAAGCAACCGGCAACTGACCCCAGTCGAGATATCTTGAATACCTGCCTGACTTCAACCTTACCCAGTACCTTGATCTCAATATCAGGTGTAAGCATACCTTCCAGAGCAGCCCTGATATCATCAACAATCTTATAAATAATGCGATAATGTCTTATTTCAACATTACTTCTTTCGGCAAGAGTTTTAGCTCTATCGTCAGCAACGACCTGGAAACCGATAATAATGGCATTAGAAGCCTCGGCAAGCAGTACATCGCTTTCACTTATACCACCAACAGCAGCATGAAGCACCTTAACTGCAACCTCGGGAGTGTTAAGCTCGGTAATGCTCTTACAGAGTACATCAACAGAACCCTGAACATCAGCCTTAACAATAACATTAAACTCTTTAACATCACCGGCAGCTATCTCAGCAAAGAGATTGTCCAGAGTAACCTGGCGACGAGAAGCCAGAGTCTTCTGACGACGCTCCTGCTTAAGTTCACTGGCGATCTCAACGGCACGAGGCATACTGTCCAACACAAAGAATCGGTCGCCAGCTACTGGAACCTCATCTAAACCGGTAATCTCCACTGGAGTAGCCGGTCCGGCTTTATCCAGAGTAACACCAGTTGCATCATTCAAAGCTCTTACTCTGCCGCATGCTGAACCACTGACAACTATATCGCCAGGCTTGAGAGTACCTTCTTTAACCAGCAGACGAGCAATAACACCAGTCTGCGGTGACATTTCGGCCTCAACAACCCAACCGGTAGCAGCACCATCATAAGCCGCCTTAAGATCGTGCAATTCAGATATCATATCTAAATGCTCAACCAGTGTATCCATACCTTTTCCGGTTATGGCACTGGTCTGTATTACTTCGGTATCACCGCCCCATTCTGCCGGGACAAGACCATGCTCAGCTAACTGACCATAAACCATATTAGGGTTGGCAGTAGGCATATCGATCTTATTTAAGGCAACAATAATTGGCACGCCCGCAGCTTTAGCATGAGCTATAGCTTCTTCTGTCTGCGGCATAATACCATCATCGGCAGCAACAACAAGCACCACTATGTCTGTCATATTGGCACCACGGGCACGCATCTCGGTAAAGGCCTTATGCCCTGGTGTGTCCAGAAACGCCACACGCCTGACACCATCGTCATAAAGGTAAGAACCTATATGCTGGGTAATACCACCTGCTTCGCCCTTTGTTACATGAGCCTTACGAATATAATCCAGTAGCGAGGTCTTGCCATGGTCAACATGACCAAGGAAAGCAACTACCGGCGGACGAGATACTTTCTCTACTGAAGCGTAGAAAGTGTCAAACTCATCAACCAGTTCCTCGAATTTTGTCTTTGTCTGTTCGATAACCAACTCCACATCAAACTCAATAGCCAGCGTTTCGGCTACCTGAGAACTGATAGTCTCATTTATATTGGCCATTACTCCCATCCCCATGAGCTTACCAATTATCTGAGTAGCTCTCACACCTATTGCGGCACTGAGATCTTTAACTGTTATTGGTTCTTTGACAGTTGCCTTTTCAATTCTGGCTTTAACTGACCCACCACCATAGTTATTATAAGATGAAGACCCACCGCGGCTCCTTCTGATCTGTTTTTCAATACGGTGAACACCCATGCCAGAGGCCTTGGCCAGCCGCTCATCGCGCTCACGCAGATCACGACCACGATAGTCAATAGCATCGTCAATGCCCAGAGCCCCCTTAACCCTCTTGCCCTTCTTAGCAACCTTACCGATCGCTGAGACATCATCGTTCAGGGTAACCTTACGATTGCCCTTCTTGCCCTTGACCTTACTGCTGGCATCGCCGGCCTTAGGAGGAATAGCACCATTGATCAAATCAACAGCCGGCTCTTCTACCATGCCATCTTTGCGCAACTTCCTGCGTGGCACAGGCACAAAATCAGGCCGTTCTGTCCTGATAACCTGCGGCCCGGAAAGCCTGGCTGGTGCCGGAGTAAACTCAACGGCCTTAACTTCAACCTTTTTAGCTGTTGACCCCAGCGTAACTCGCCTGATAACCGGATTATGAGTTACTGGTTCAGCTACATGACGCTTAGAATGATCTTCTACACGCCTGCGCTGCTCCACTACTGGCTCAGCGGCTTTTGTCGGTGTCGCCAGCTCCTGGGCTTTAACTTCTGGTTCAGGCTGAGCCTGAGGTATAGCAATTTCTTCTGCTACCTGCTGACCTGCTGCTATTGGCTCAACAGGTGCCTGATCAGCCGCTTCCTGCTCCATCAGCTCTTTAGGACTTAAACGCTGTGGCTTTTCCTGCTCTTGCTCTTCTGCCTGAGGTGCATCTGCCACCTGAGCGTCACTGTCCTGCTCATCATGCTTATCGCTGTCGGACTTTACCGGACCAGCCTTTTTGACTCTCACTTCTTCCAGGTTGACCTTTTCGGCCGTCTCAACAGTGTTGTGTTCTAAACAACCCTGACTGAACCACTCCATAATGGTTGCTTCCAGACCAGCAGAAACAGTGCTTTGATGACCTTTAATCGCCGGCAGACCTTCAGCTATGCACTTATCAACGATCGCCTTGCTTTTTATGCCAAGTTCCTTGGCTATCTCATGTACCCTTTTATTCGCCAATCAAATAACTCCTGCTTGCCTGTCCCAAACAAAATCTACTGTTTTGAACCTGACAAAAAATATCTACAATATAGTATGGCAAAATTCTGTAATATCTCAAACCAACACAGTTTGATATTAATACTTAACTTTATTATGCATAATATATTATGTTAACATGCCCAACCCTGAAGGCAAAATCTGCATATAATACAGAATTGCCGGACAGCTTATTCTGCGGGCATCTTAACCGTTAGAAATCTGTCATATGCCAGGGCTCACAGGCTTAATCATTTTCCTGCTGTATAGCAGCTTGGGCCGCAGTCTTGATCTCAGTCTTACTGGCCTCAACTGCTGCGGCTTTTACCATCTCTACTGCCTGAGGTTCTGGTATGCCCAGAGTCTCAACCAATGGTGTCGGGCCTATCTCTTCCAGGTCCAGCACTGATACTACGCCCAGAGCCAGAACCTTATCAATCAAGGTGTCGTCCACTTCAGCAACAGCACGAAGGGTACGAACCAGATTTTCCATATTATTTCTATATTCAACTGGTGTCAGAATGTCTATGTCCCAATCGGTAAGACGGGCAGCAAGTCTTACATTCTGACCGCGTTTACCTATAGCCAAAGACAACTGATCATCAGAAACTACGACAGTAGCACGATTTAGCTCAAAGCAAAGGGCGATTTCCTGGCTATCTGCCGGTTTTAGGGCATTGCCAATAAAAATAGCCGATGACTCATTCCAGCGAACGATGTCTATCTTCTCGCCATTTAGCTCTTCCACTATATTCTTGATCCGGCTGCCACGCACACCAACACATGCCCCCACCGCATCAATTTTACTATCAGCAGTAACAACAGCAACCTTAGTGCGATATCCGGCCTCACGGGCCAGTGCCTTAAGCAAAACGGTATGTTCAACTACCTCGGGTACCTCCTGCTCAAATAAACGCAGGATAAAGTCCGGATGGGTACGAGAAAGAATGATCTTGATCTGACCAGGGGCCTCTTTTACTTCATAAATAATTGCCCTTACTCGCTCGCCAACGCGATGTGTCTCACCCGGTATCTGCTCACTCTTAGGCAACAAGGCCTCTGTGCGACCCAGATTAATAATAGCTACATTACCCTCAGAACGAGTAACTGAGCCACTTACTATCTCGCCTACCTTCTCCTGATACTCAGTGAATATACTGCCTCTCTCGTCTTCACGCAAACGCTGTATCATCACCTGTTTAACAGTCTGGGCGGGTATGCGGCCTAGCTTCTTAATGTCAAGAGGCTCACCGTTACGGAATGCCTGTATCTCGCCTGTATAGCGGTCGATCTGAGCTGCAAACTCCTCATCTGTACCAAAATGCTTGCGAATACCGGAAACCATGGCTGCTTCGATATCACTGAAAATACTATCGCGGTCGATATTCTTTTCGCGTGCTATCATTTCAATTTGTTTCAATAACTCCTGATTCATATCGTTCCCAGTCCTGTATTGGTTTAACTTCCTATTAAACAAAAAAAGCGGGTAAAACACATACAACCCACTTTAAATCTCCACACCTTAAAATCATGCCGCAATATCCTGGCAAGGCAATGGACAAAACCTGATTGTTCAGGTGGTTGTTACATTATCCTGTCTCCTGCACAATGGCGGAGAATATTGTTTTTTGCATGATTCATAGTCTGTTTTCCTGCCCTTGCCTGGGGCCTAATCTACCTTGTAACAAACAAAGTGGTATTAGTTTATAATCGCAACTTCTTATAATTGCAATAAAAAACCTTGCAAATTGGTATTATTTATACCTTTTTGCCAGATTTCAGGTCCAAAATACATACTATGAACCTGTCAGTAATATTTTCGGCTATTTTATCTTACTATATTTCTATATTTTATTTTTTTCGCAATATGGCGTAATAGCCACCATCATGATAACTATGCACAAAGTTTATTACCTGCGGTCTGGGGTCTTTCGCTGCTTTAACCGGGATATCAGCCTTAGAAGGACGAAGATATTCAACTTCAGGTATCATAATACTCTCATTTACCAGCTCAGCCTCGGCATGGTCCTGTAAAAATGCCTTTATCAACATCTCATTTTCAACAGACTCAATACTACAAGTGCTATAAACTACCCTACCACCAGATCTTACATTCTTAAAGGCCGTTTCCAGCAGTTCTCTCTGCAATGTGGTATTACCATTTACATCACCAGGATTCAACAAATGGCGGGCCTCTACCCTCCTGGCTAATACGCCGGTATTACTACACGGAACATCAACAATAGCGGCATCAAATGGGCCGTCCAACGATTCAAGTTTTGCTGTAAGATCTTCAGCCTTACAGGTTTCTACTATTGTAACACCTAATCGCTGACAATTTTCCTGGATAAGTTCAATTTTTTTCCGGACCGTATCTACTGCCAGAATATAACCTTCATTATTCATCATACCGGCAATATGGGTAGTTTTACCTCCGGGAGCAGCGCAAAGATCGAGTATCTTCTCACCAGGCCTGGCATTAAGGGCTATAGCAGGATGTTGGGCCATCCAATCCTGAATATAGAAATGACCATCATCAAAACCTGGTATATCTACCGGATTCATACCACTAAGCAATTCGATGGTTGTCTCAGACCTGCCCTCAGGAATGGAAATATCAACCAATTTAAAGTTAAGATCTTGTTCGGTCAATACATCTTTTAACTTATCAACTTCGCTTCTGAGTGGATTAACCCTTAGCCATAAACCAGGGCGAGAATTCCCGGCAACACATATTTTCAGGGTCTGATCGTAACCAAAGCGTTTAACCCAGCGTTCAGTCAGCCATTGCGGATAAGAAAAAGCCAGAGAAAGGTACTTCTCCGGATTCCTTTTAACTTCCGGGAACAATATATTCTTGAACCGACAGGCGGTCTTCTCATCGAGCAGAACATCACAACGCGGGTCTGTACTGCCAGGGATAAGATTTACCATACCCTCTATCTTACGCTGTGTGCCGCGTAAAATACCATTTACAAAACCACCGGCACCATTATAACCAGTATCGCGCGCCTGCTGTACCGTCTCGTTTATACTGGCAAAATCAGGGGTACGCATATAAATAAGCTGGTACATGCCAACTCGCAGTATCTGAAGAACAAGCGGGTCTATCTGACGCAATGCCCGATTGGAGTTTTTCATAATAACATAGTCGATCGTAATAAGCCGACGACAGGTACCACATACCAGCTCTGTTGCAAACCTTCGGTCCTGCGGACTCATATCACTATTACGAAAGATCCGGTTAAGATAATCCTGAAGCAGTGTTTTTCCATAAATGAAAGCACTAAGTGCATTTACTGCCAGGTCACGGGGATTATTTATCTCAAGGTCTTTAATTTTGCGTTTCGACATGTTTTCTTTCTGTTTCAGAAGTATAAATCATTATTCCAAAATGAGTTGTGCCAGGAAAGGCAGGTCGCGATATTTTTCCTGATAATCAAGACCAAAGCCAACCAGAAACACATCCGGAACTTCCATACCTATGTAATTTATTTTCACTTTTCGATCGTGAGAGCGTTTCTTATCGAACATTACTGCCACTTTCACACTACGAGGGCAAAAGCTGGTAATCTTAAATATAAGATTCGCCAGAGTAGCTCCGGTATCATAAATATCATCGACAATAAGCACATCACAGCCCAGCAGATTCAACTGCATAAGGCCCTCAAAACGGACAATACCAGTCGATTTGGTAGTACCGTTATAGCTTGACGCCTTTACTTCTACATGCTCAAATTTAGCGTCTGCCAGTTCATCAAGCAAAGCATCAGAAAAATTACGACCACCCTCTAAAACGGTCAGAATGACCACTTTATTGGTACTTTGATAGTCGGCAGTAATCTGGTCAGCCACCTTCTTGACGGCCTGACCGATCTGCTGCGAACTCACTATTTCATGGAACTGCAAGCCATCGATTTCGTGTATTTTTGCCATTGATCGTAATCTGTTAACTATATGTCTGTGCCTTTAAATAATTATCAAAGCTAACATTTTAATCCAAAACCCCACAAAATTCAAGAATATAGAAAATATTAAGCTCCCAACTGGTAATGCAAAACCGCAGGACAGGCAGCAAATACTATTATAACGCAAAAACTCGTACTGCTCTAATGCCATATTCATCGCCCGATCATATAGATAACTACCTGATTGCGTTAACATAATCCAAAGTAATACATAGTGAGCTGCTAGTCTGTTGCTCTGACAGGCAGGAATACTGAAACGGTAGTGCCTTTACCTACTTCACTCTGGATATCAATATGGCCGCTATGTTTATCTACAACGATCTTATGGACAATATCCATACCCAGGCCAAT
>JAFGDI010000239.1 GCA_016932145.1 Sedimentisphaerales bacterium | reverse complement strand
GCCGACGATACGCACCGCCAGGCCAGGGCCGGGGAATGGATGTCGCCATACGATCTTTTCAGGCAGGCCAAGCATCTCGCCCATAAGGCGGACCTCATCTTTGAACAGGTCACGCAGCGGTTCGATCAATTTAAAGCCAAGTTTTTCAGGGAGTCCGCCGACATTGTGGTGTAATTTAATATTGGCCGCGGGATTGCCGTCTTTACTGCCCGATTCGATAACATCGGGGTAGAGTGTTCCCTGGGCCAGGAATTTGGCATCGGTGATACTACGAGACTCATGGGTAAAAGCCTCGATAAATTCGTGGCCGATAATGATTCTTTTCTGTTGAGGATCTGTAACCCCGGCCAGCCTAGAGAGGAACTGCTCGGACCAATCCACCACCCGCAGGTTAAGCTGAAAGTGATCGTTAAAAGTTGACTTGACATATTCTCGTTCTCCCTTTCGCAGAAGTCCGTTATCTACAAATATACATTCAAGCTGGTTGCCGATAGCTTTATGCAGCAGGGCGGCAACAACAGAGCTGTCAACACCGCCGCTGAGCCCGCAGATAACTTTATCATTACCCACCTGCCGGCGGATAGCCTCACAACTCTGCTCAATTATATCATCCATTTTCCAGTTACCGGCACATTGACAGATTTCATAGAGGAAATTGTCAAATATCTGCTCTCCGCAAGGGGTGTGCGTAACTTCCGGGTGAAATTGCACGCCAAAGAAAGGTACTGTTTTATGGCGGACAGCGGCATAAGGACAGGTGCCGGTAGATGCCAGAGGAATGAAATCATCAGGCAGGGTGTTAACCTGATCGCCATGGCTCATCCAGACGATTTTTTCCCCAGTTATATTTTTGAGAAGGAGACTGTTATTATCACTGCCTACTGTCAGTTTGGTTGAACCATATTCCCGGCTATGGGCCGTGGAAACATTAGCGCCCAGCAGGTTGGAACCTATCTGCATACCATAGCATATGCCCAGAACAGGCACACCCAGCTCAAATATACGAGGGTCGCACTTAGGTGCATTATCTTCGTAAACACTGGCTGGTCCGCCACTTAGTATAATACCCTTGATATTGAGCTCTTTGAGTCTTTCAATACCTATATTATGACGAAATATCATGCTGAAAACATGATGTTCACGCACTCTTCTGGCGATCAGCTGGCCGTATTGGCTGCCAAAATCTAATATGGCTATAGTTTCCTGCAAGTTGGTAGCTCTCCTGTAATTTTTATGTATGAATTTTAAAACTTGCCTGTATAATTACAAACCGACATTATATTGTAGCAGGGCGATAGTTGTCTATTTAATTTTTATTATGATAAATTTAAAATGATAAAACTCTTGACAATAAACCAGCCAGAACTATAATGTATCATTCTCTGCTGGGTCCGCGAGGGCAAGCAGGCTATTGTGATATATTGTAATTGTATATATGCCATAAGCTTATGGCACAGGGAAAGTTGAAAAATGCAGGCACAAATACAGAAAACAACACTTGCAAATAAAGAAACATTATCTCGTGACTGGTTCATCGTTGATGCCAGTGATAAGGTACTGGGTCGTTTAGCTGCTAAGATAGCTATGACACTTATGGGTAAGGATAAGGCAATATATACACCGTTTGTCGATACCGGCGACTTTGTAATTGTCACAAATGCTGAAAAGATAGCAACTTCTGGTCGCAAGGCCGAGTACAAGATGTATGACTACTACACTAATCATGCTGGTGGTCATAAGTATGTTACTTTTGAAGATGCCATGGCTAAGAAGCCTGAATGGGTAATAGAAGAAGCTGTTCGTCGCATGTTGCCGAAGAATAAGATCGGCAGACACATGCTGGCCAAGCTCAAAGTATATCGCGGTTCTGAGCATCCACATGCAGCTCAGACACCGAGAGTTATGGAACTTTAATTTTATAAAATATATAGAATAGATTAAATAAACGAGGTAATAAAGTGGCGGACAATACCCCAATGATCGATCCTGTTAAAGTTAACAGTGTACCTGCCGGTGCCGTAGCACCAGCAAGACGCGTTACTGACACAACCATACAGAGAAGACACCGTCAGGTGACTGCTGAGAAACTGGCCCCGAACAAGTACAACTGGGGTACAGGTCGTCGCAAGACTTCTATCGCCCGTGTTCGTATTCGTCTGGGTGAGGGTAAGGTTGTTATAAATGAAAAGGGTCTCAAGGAATACTTTACTAATGTTCGCGATCAGGGCGATGTAATGGCTCCGCTGAATGTTACCAATAAGGCCGGCAGATTCGATGTCTTTGTTAATGTTCAGGGTGGTGGAACTACCGGTCAGGCTGGCGCCTGCCTGTTAGGTCTGGCTCGTGCCCTGGTTGCTGCCGACCCGTCAACTTTTGAGGCTCTGAGAGATCGTGGCTTCCTTACTCGTGACAGCCGTGAGGTTGAACGCAAGAAGTATGGTTTCCGCAAGGCAAGAAGAAGCTTCCAGTTCTCAAAACGCTAATTCTCGTTTTATATTCCGCACACAAAGCTCTGTCATCTGGCAGAGCTTTTTTTTTTGGATATTATCCATATCTTATGGTGCGAAAAAAGTCTTGAAAGCGACGAACCTGGAATGGGCTGTATTATCTACTATGAGCATGAAAGGGAAATTGGGCAATCTATCTGCTTATGGATTAGTAGTACTGTACTCAAATTTTCAACAAAAAGACAAAATGCGAAAAAAAGATAAGATTTATTGATAATTAATAAAAAATAGACTATTATTATGGCATAAACTATGGCAGAGACTATCGTGGAGAATAGGCGCGATAGCTTTTGTTAATGCTTTTTAGTGTTAAAGTTTATAAAACTATGTGTCTTGTGTCTCGAACCGTGCAATCAATGCTGGTTTAAGAAGGGCTGTAGTACAGCAAGAAAAAACTGCTGAGGAAATGATATTTTCGGTTAAAAATCTGCCGGCGTTTTGCATTTTTTGGTCTGAAAACTATCAACGGTAGTATATAAGAATTGTGTTTATATTATGTAATGTCCTTATTCTTAGGATGTTATAAGCCAATTCTTTACTTATTCATTGTGTTTAGTTGTAATTATATCGGCGAAATTAGTTAAGCCTCTTGTGCGCAAGATGGTGATATATTTATCATTAATGGCATGGACTCATTAGCTCTATGATGATAAAATTCAAGACAGATAAGAATATAGTATATCTGGTTTTGTTGTCAGAGGCGTTTTGCTGCGGTATAATTAATTAGAGTTGAAGTGTATAAACTTCAATAATTGACCTGAGAATTGTATTTAGATCGTCTGCTGACGGCAGAATAGGATGTTTTTAGGAACTTAATCAAGTTCGATTATAGTATTTTTAGCTAAAGGGAAATGAAAATGAAAAAGAAGGCGTTTACACTTATCGAGTTGCTGGTGGTAATAACCATTATAGCATTACTGGTATCAATCCTGATGCCAGCGTTATCAAAGGCCAAAGAGCAGGCCAAAATAACCCTCTGCTCCAATAACCTCAAACAACAGTCTCTGGCAGTGAACATGTATGCTAATGCCAACGGTGGTTCAGTGCCATTTTATAAGGGTACAGGAAACGGTACGCAAGATACAGAAGAAAGGTGGATGTGGGATTTGCCTTATGAAGTGACTCGTGTACTAAAGAAGTATGCCGGAATTAAAACGAATGAAATATATACTTGTCCGTCCAATAATGAGCGAATTAACGAAGATAGAAGATGGTGGCAGTATAATCATTATAAAGATTCGCCTGAAGCATCACCTTTACTGGATGAGGACACTCTTTCACTGTCTGAGAGAAAACGCTGTATTCGCATTATGCCTTATGTGTATATGTTTAACAAGATAAGACCCGATGGCACATCTAAATTACCGGCTATGATAGGCATTGGTAATGATGCTCAGGGGAGACCAATTGCTCGTAATGCCGTCTGGGTAAAAAATCTTGACAGAGTGAAGATGGGTGGAGAAGTGCCTTTGATCGTTGACGCCACTATCGAACAATTAAGTGAAGGGGACTCTGGAGGGGCAACAACAGGTTCATTTTTTGAAATAGATAATGGTGATATGCAGCATTTGAAAGATGGCTCATGTCATAAGTCCAGAATTAGAGGTGCCGGCAGAACAGGGTTAAAGCCATCGGGTGCCAACCATAGTTATGTTGACGGTCATGTAAGTTGGATTCAGTTCAATGAAATGGAACCACAGGCAGACTTTGGTAATAGATTTTGGTGGAAGTATTAATTTAAGTTATTTTTGTGATTATAAAGCGGGGGGCTGGGTTAATTACCTGGCCCCTGTTTTGTTTTAAAGAGTGTTTGTGCTGGTTTTGGTTTGAGCGGTTTGGTTGGGATAATAATTGTTATGTTGGTTATTATTTGGCGTACTGGTGGTTAAAGTTCGGGGTTAATCGATAAAAATTTATTGAAATAAGGCGGAATAATCGTTGCTTTTTATCTAAGTTACCGGTAAAGTTAAGACCAATAACAAATGAATAGGATAGGCAAAGTGAGAGGGTATTGTAGCCTGGCTGCAATATTAAGTTGGGGGAGAATCAGCGATAAGTGTAAGCGAAGCTGGAATTTAGAGATAATTTCAGTGTAAATGCCCCAGAAGCGGTGTAAATATTTTTTATTAAATATCAAGGTTGAGCCAGATAGTGACGACAACCAGAGCGGGGCAGAGGTTAATTGTATAAAAGCAGTTGACTTCCGATAACTAGTGAATAAGTGTACCGAGCGAATAAGCCGGTAGAATTTAATATATAAAACTGTTTGCATTCGGAGCTTAAAAATGGCCGAAACGATCGAATCTTTTGTAGCAAAGTTGAAAACCCAGGGAGTAGAACAGGGTCGCCAGCAGGCGGACCAGATCCTGGCAGAGGCTAAAGCTCAGGCTGAGAAAATCATATCAGCTGGCAGAGCAGAGGCAGAGCAGGTAGTAGCCCAGGCGAAGAAGCAGGGCGAGGAATTGCTCAGTCGCAGTAAGACAGAGCTGGAGCTTGCCGCTCGTGACGCTGCGATCAAGTTGCGTGAGACCCTGGTCAAGTCGTTGCAGGCGGTTATCGCCGGGCCGGTAAATGATACTTTGAATGATACTGAGTTTTTACGCGGGGTATTAACCGATGTTATGAGCAGCTATGTAGCCGCTGACATCGAAGGAACCGGCGTGATCAAGCTCAATCTGAACGATAAAAAGTATCATGAATTGGCTGAATGGGCTATTAAGCAGATCCGTAAGGCATCTAAGCATGACGGAGTCAGTATTGACCTTAAAGGTTCGCTCAAGCAGGCTGGTTTTGAATACAATATCAGCGGTGCTACAGTTGAAATGACTCAGGAAGCAATAGTTGAGATACTGATGGGTCTGGTAGGCCCAGGCCTTCGTGAAGTATATAGTGCATCAGGAAACTAATCAGGATTAACCAATTCCGGACTTTTAACTCGGATTAAGAGCTAAGGGTTCCAGATCAAAGGAGTATAACAGTCAAATGGCTGGCCAGTTTTACTATTTGATAACATCATTGCCTGCTCTTAATGAGTTAGGCTCGCCACCGCCTCTGAGCGGCGCCGAATATGTCGAAATGATAGATGAAAGCGCAGTAGCTCAGGATCTGGTGCAGGTGGTATTATTGTCGGATGACCTGTTACAGATGCAGTCGTATCAGTCAGGCGAGATAGAGACAGTATCGCCTTCGGTATTGACAGTAGCTCAGGTAACAGGCGATGAGCCACTGCCTGACTATCTTATGGCGGAGAGTGCATCGTCAGAGGCAAACAGTCTGTGGAAGGCATACTTTGCCTATGCTCAGGGTGTTGCCGATCGTTATGGCTGTGAATTTCTGGACTTATGGCTAAAGTATGAGATCGGAATGAGAAATGCTCTGACAGCCGCACGAGCCCGTAAACTGGGTGTTGAGGCAGAGGAGCATTATATCGGACGGGAATATTCATCAGGAGATGACTTTACAGCTCTGGTGAATGAATGGTCAAATGCCGAGAATCCAATGGCCGGCATGATGGTCCTGGACAAATCAAGATGGAACTGGCTGTCAGAAAATGACAGTTGGTTTAAGTTTACTTATGACGAGTTGGTAGTTTATGCTGCCAGACTTTTATTGTTAAAAAGATGGGACCTGCTCAGTAGTAAAGCTGCTGTCTAGTAGGTTCTGTACTTGAAATAAGAAATAATAACTGTTTAGTGTGAGGTAATGACCAGTGGATGGCAAAATAGTAGCTGTTTACGGTAACCTGGTAGTCGCAGAGACAACTGGGGCGGTAGTGCAAAACTCAACTGCATATTGTGTTCGCGACGATGGTACAAGGCTATTGAGCGAGACAATACGAGTGCGAGGCGATCAGTGCGATTTGCAGGTATTTGAAGAGACCCGCGGACTGAAAGTTGGTAATCGGGTTGAGTTTAGCGAGGAAATGTTGTCAGTAACGCTAGGGCCTGGCCTTTTAGGTCAGATCTATGATGGATTGCAGAATCCGCTGGTGGCATTGTCTAAACAGAACGGCTTTTTCCTGAAGCCGGGCACATATCTTCCTGGTCTGGCTACGGACAAGAGCTGGGAATTTACCCCGGTGGTAAAGCCAGGTGACAAAGTAGTTGCCGGTGATACCCTTGGTACAGTGCCTGAAGGCCTGTTCACACATAAGGTGATGGTGCCGTTCAATTTGCAGGTTAAAGGCGAGCTGACAGTAGAAGATATTATTGCTGCTGGTCAGTATTGCGTAACACAGCAGATAGCTACGGTTAAGGACTCAACTGGCGAAAGCTATGCTGTACAAATGCAGCAGAGATGGCCGGTAAAACGAGCCCTGAACCTGAGTGAAGAGCGTCTTATGCCGGATATTCCGATGGTAACCCAATGTCGTATTATTGACACTACCTTCCCGGTAGTGTTAGGTGGTACATTCTGTGTTCCCGGCCCGTTTGGTGCTGGTAAGACAGTATTGCAGCAGGTTATCTCTCGCTACGCTGATGTAGATGTGGTTATTGTTGCCGCCTGCGGTGAGCGAGCCGGTGAGGTAGTAGAGACGCTGCGTGAGTTCCCGGAACTGGAAGATCCCAGAACGGGCAAGACACTGATGGAAAGAACTATTATTATCTGTAATACCTCGGCGATGCCGGTTGCGGCTCGTGAGGCTTCAGTATATACGGCTGCGACATTGGGAGAGTATTATCGTCAGATGGGCCTGAATGTGCTTATTCTCGCGGATTCAACCTCTCGTTGGGCTCAGGCGATGCGTGAAGTATCAGGTCGTCTGGAAGAGATTCCCGGCGAAGAAGCGTTCCCGGCATATCTGGAAAGTAAGATCGCCAGTTTCTATGAGCGAGCTGGTATTGTCCGGTTTAAGGACGGCAGCAAGGGTTCATTGACTATCGGTGGAACGGTATCGCCGGCTGGTGGTAACTTTGAAGAGCCGGTAACACAGGGTACATTGAAGGTAGTAGGTGCGTTTCTTGGTCTTAGTCGTGTGCGGTCAGATGCTCGTCGGTTCCCGGCGATCGATCCGCTGGATTCCTGGACTAAGTATGCTGGTATTATTTCTCCGGAAAAGATTAATAAGTCATTGAGCATATTGAGACGCGGTAATGAGATCAAGCAGATGATGACGGTAGTAGGTGAAGAAGGTACCAGTACCGAAGACTTTACTACTATGCATAAGGCAGAATTTTTTGACGCAGTGTATTTACAGCAGAATGCTTTTGATAAGGTTGACGCTGCATGTCCGGGTGAAAGACAGAAATTTGTATTTGATAAGGTTCTGGCAGTAATGACCACTGATTTTGGTTTTGCGGATAAGGAAATTGCCCGTAAGACAATGGTAGGCATAACAGATACATTCCGTAACTGGAACTATGAGGCGTTAGATAGTGCCGAATATAATGCGTCGGTGGCTAAGATCGATAAGTTCCTAGAGACAAAAGGAAAAATGTAGGATTTAGGATTTGGTAATTAGTAATTAGTAATTCAGGATCCTGAATGATCCGTATGATAATACACAGGAATAGGCTATGAGAAAATATTACGACGAAATAGTGAGAATTGCCGGTAATGTGGTAACAGTCATTGCCGAGGGCGTAGGCTATGAAGAGCTGGCAGTGGTTACCAGTAAGCATGGTTCTTCAATGGCTCAGGTCGTGCATATTCAGGGTGAGCGAG
>JAFGDI010000238.1 GCA_016932145.1 Sedimentisphaerales bacterium | reverse complement strand
TGTTTTGCAATATACTTATCGGATAAGTGGGCCATTCTTGTTTAATTATTACTATCATGAATCTTCTCATAATCGGTCAGTTTGAGTTATTATTTATTTTATTAAACTACTTAAAATCAATAAATATATATAGTTATGTATCATTTTATGCCCTATCTCAATCATTATAAAAACAAAAAACAATCACCAACCCAGCTCGAAACAATATCTGATTGACAGGATAACCGCCGGGGTACCGGCTGGATCTTTATCGCAGTTTATGTAAGCATGTTATACTATCTTAACATGCTACCTTTCCCACTCTGGCTTGCGGTTGATTTCTGTTTGATTAGTTTTTTGACAGGATAACCGCCGGGGGTACCGGCTGGATTTTTATAGTAGTTTATGTGGGCATGTTATACTATCTTAATATGCTACCTTTCCCACCCTGGCTTGCTAGTTATTATTTATTTTATTAAAGAACTTAACTGTCTAATTACTTCACACTTACACATTTATATATAACTCAAAAACAAAAAAACCAACCACCAACCCAGCTCGGAACAATAACAACCTAACCAACATCACCACCCCCAACCCAAACTACTATAAAAATCCAGCCCGTATTCGGGCGGTTATCCCGTCTAAAAATTATCACTTAAAAAAAACGGTGAAGCAGAACAGGAGGGGTTGTTCTGCCTCACCAAGCAAAGGAGGAGAAAAGAGAATCAAATGTAATATGCCGGGGCTTTTTTATTACTGACTATTCATCAGTACTTTATTTTCTCCGCTGCAATCGCAGCAGGCCGACATCCGGATCCAGGTGCTTAAGCCTGACTGGCTTACACCACACCTTTCTTTCCACAATTTATAACTCACTACAGGCATTACAGACCTTCAGCTTAACTCGCCAATTCGCCGTAACCACTCCTGTGACAGTATTATATGTCGTCTCTTTTCGCTTAGGAAATAAATATTAGCCAAAATAATTACTAAATTAAGAAAAAACATCACATATTACCTAAATTAACCAACTTACCGTTAAAATAGGCAGTTTAAAAATGATCGCCTGAGCCCAAACCCGCTCTTTCCCTTTACGACCGGATAACCGCCGGGGTACCGGCTGGATCTTTATCGCAGTTTATGTAAGCATGTTATACTATCTTAACATGCTACCTTTCCCACCCTGGCTTGCGGTTGATTTCTGTTTGATTAGTTTTTGGACAGGATAACCGCCGGTGTACCGGCTGGATCTTTATCGCAGTTTATGTAAGCATATTATACTATCTTAACATACTACCTTTCCCACCCTGGCTTGCTAGTTATTATTTATTTTATTAAAGAACTTAACTGTCTAATTACCTCACACTTACACACATATATATAATACTCAGATATACTCAAAAACAAAAAAAACAATCACCAACCCAGCTCGGAACAGTACCCCTCTAACCAACATCACCACCCCCAACCCAAACTACTATAAAAATCCAGCCCGTAATCGGGCGGTTATCCTGTCAAAAAAACTCCCGCCCTTATCCCTGCCCTGCCATCACCCGCAGGTCAGCTTGACAGGAAATGCTATTTTAAGTATAATCTCCGGCTTGCAAACTCTCAATTTGTTATGAGAGCTACTTTACAATCTAAACCTGTTAGTTACGGAGTATGATATGACCGACAGATCAGTTGCGGACATAAGCACCTCTAACACTACGCTGGAACCTATGAATATTCAGGCGTGGTTCAGCAGTGACACACCATTCACCGCTGAGGAATTCGGGAAATATAAGAAGTTTATAACGGCAAATGTCTATAATTTCAATGATTTCCAGAAGTTTTTCCCGGCGGAAGTAATCTCCAATGGCGCTAAGTTCAAAAACAGCCCGGACAAGGCCTATAAGGTCGCGCAAGGCTGGTTAGTATTAGGTGAGTATGCAAAGTCGATCGACTGGCTGGGCGAAATAGCTAATCCGGACGCTAATGTCCTTTACCTTAAGGCTTTGGCACAACGCGAGTTAGGCCAATTTGACCTGGCGTGCCAAAACTTCGAATCCGCCGAAAAATCGGGCTATGACCAGTTTGATATTTCCATGGAAGTGGTCTGCACCCTGAGACGCGCCGGGAAATTCGAAGAGGCTCATGACAAACTCAATCGCGCCAGCCGGATCGGTGAGATCAGAGCTGAATATCATTATCAGCTCGGCAGATTATTACAGGCTCAGGGCGATCACCAGATGGCCATAACCGAACTGGAAAGAGCTACCAAGCTCGACCCGGACAATGTTAAGGCCAATTTCCACCTGGCATACATGCTCGACCTCTATGTCGATGAAGACAGTGCCATCGAATACTATAAAAAGTGCGTTAACCGCCCGGCTCCTTCTGTTAACGCCCTCTTGAACCTCTCGGTAATATACGAAGAAAAAAATCAGGCCGAACTGGCCGCCCAGTGCGTTAAGACCGTTCTGGCTGCATGGCCAAACAATAAACGCGCTCGCATGTTCGCCAAAGACATTGAAGCCAGTCGCTTTATGTACTTCGATGAAGACCGCGAGAAACGCGTTGACCGTCGGAACAAGGTTCTCGAAATTCCGATATCAGACTTTGAACTCTCTGTCCGCAGTCGTAACTGCCTGCGTAAGATGAATATCCGCACTGTCGGCGACCTGCTCAATGTAACCGAAGCCGAACTGCTGGCTTATAAAAACTTCGGCGAGACCAGCCTGCTCGAGATCAAACAGATTCTCGGCAGCAAGAACCTGCGTCTGGGCCAGTTAGTTGAAGACAGCGGTAAATCACTCAAGCCCGGCATGGAAATAGTCGAAGAGGACAATGTCGATCAGGAATTACTCGACGAGAGCATTGACGAACTCAATCTCTCTGTTCGCAGCCGGAAATGCCTCGACCGACTCAATATTCGCACTATCGGCGAGTTGACCATTCGCACCGAAGCAGAACTGCTCGGCTGCAAAAACTTTGGCATGACCAGTCTCACCGAAGTTAACGAGAAACTGTCCGAAAAAGGACTCGCTCTGCGTAAGCTCGACAGCTAATAACTGTCATCAGGCCGCAAGCCTGACAACTATACAACATACAACAAGCGATCAGCATCTATGCCGGTCGCTTGTTTTTTTATTGCCCCGTTTAACTGTTTCAGGTATCCTGTTGTCAGTATTATTTTAGTTAATCAGGGCCATATAATTAAAGAAACGACAGCGGATCATGAAAAATACCAGCTTAATGATATTTAGTTCAGTCTTACTGCTGTTGGCGGCTATTTGCGTCGTCGGCTGCTATCGTTACGAGCCAGAGTATAAACCTGTTACCAAAACGGTAACACCTGCCCAGAAAAGTGCCCAGGAGATCCGTATTCTACTCACTCAGGCTGACTCGCTCAAATTAAGTTCCAGCCCCAGACCTCGTTCCGTTAAGACCACAAACCCGGTTATTAAAAGCCTGTACCCCACTGCCCTGTTCGCCTGGAATATCTCACTCAAACATAATAAATGGGTCATTAACGACCGCGTTATCGAATCGGCCAGCTCGCCCCTCGACCTGACCGCAATCTTCGAGACAGACCCGGCGAAGATCAGCACGACCATCGCCGGCAAACCCGACCTTAACGGCTCATACCGCGGCACTATTCGCTGCGTAGCCTTACCCTCTGGCAAGATCGCCATTGTTAATGTCATTCATATCGAACAATATCTTAATTCGGTTATCGGCTCTGAGATATACCCAACCTGGCCCGCCAGCGCCCTGCGAGCTCAGGCTATTGCCGCACGCAGCTATGCCATCTGGGAAATGGGCCGTCACACCAGCGAACACTGGGACATCGGCTCTGACCAGGCCAGCCAATGCTACAAAGGCCTTGCCAGCGAACACCCCAATGTCATCGCCGCAGTAGGGCAGACCAAAGGGCTGGTACTGACCTATACCCCGGCCAATAGCTACAGGCCAACTGTTCTGCCTTGCTTCTATAGTGCTATTTGCGGTGGTTCAACCGAATCTGGTAGTCCCATTTTTGGTTACGATATTAAAGAACTGCCCGCTAAAGCCTGCCCCCACTGCCAGCATACCGCACCAGCTAGTAAATACCGCTGGCCCAGCGTAAAACTCACCAAATCTTATGTCAGCAGCAAACTGGCCAGACAATATAACCTCGACCAGATCGATAAAATAACTATAGACCAGGCAAACTCATTCGGGCGCATCGCCTATCTGAAACTTACCGATAAAAAAGGCAAGTCAGCCCGCATTCGCTCTGATGAGTTCAGACATGCACTCCATTCTGCTACTACCAGAATTTACAGCCCCTGGTTCGAGATCAAAGAAAACCCCGATAAAACCAGTTGGACTATCTTCAACGGCAAAGGCTGGGGCCACGGCACCGGCATGTGCCAGCGAGGCGCTCAACGCATGGCCGAACAAGGATATAACGAATTCCAGATTCTCAATTTCTATTATCCCGGGGCTATCGTCAGAAAAGGCTACTAACACAACCTGACATCTGGCAAATATTATGCTTTTTGCACCAGACTGGCGATATACTTCATTCGCTCCAGCCCGGCTCGTTCTAATGGCGTGTCTTTATAGCGGCTGTTAAATTCCACCTGAGTCATAGCTTCAATCTCAGCTATTCCCGGCGTGCTGAACTGCACCGCAAATGCCTGGTCATTACTGCTCCTGGCCTTATGGTTATATGGGCATACCAACTGACATTGATCGCAGCCAAAAACCCGGTTAGCCAACACCGCAGCCAGTTCCGCCGGGATCTCTTCCTTTGACTCTATAGTATGATAAGACAGACACCGACGAGAATCAAACTGACCTGACTCTTGCAATGCCCCTCCCGGACAGGCATCAAGACATCGCCGACAACTGCCGCATCCCACACCCAAAACTCGACTGTCATACTCCAGCTCTATATCTACCACCAACTCACCTAATAGCAGCCATGAGCCATATTCCTCATTTATAAGCAGATTATTTCGCCCCAACCAGCCCAAACCCGCCTCCACCGCATAATATTTCTCCATTAGCGGCGCCGTATCAACAAAACAGCGATATTGCACCGTACCGCCCGATTGGCCCAGCAGCCATTGCGCCAGTTCCTGCAAGCGGTTACGAATAATAATATGATAATCTTTCCGCCGGGCATATTGGGCAATATACAGGTCAGAGCTATCAGCCAGCTCCGTCAGAGCCGGGTCAGTCCTATAACTCGCCGCACAGCTTATCACACTTCTGGCTCCGGGCACCAACGCTCTTACATCGAGCCTTTTGTCTATATTACGAGCGAGATACTGCATTTGCGCATTATTTCCCAATGCCAGATGGTCACGCAACCCACTTGCTGCTGTGTCATTTACAGTCTGGGCCGGTGATATTCCCACCAGAACAAAACCTAACTCTATCGCCTTTTCCTTTATCTGTTTACTATTGAACATAGTATTGCGATTGTAACCGACTCTCGCCACTCAGGCAAAAAAAAACACAGGCATAATACCTGTGTTTTTATCTTACACTTTATGATCGTTGATATTTGCATCAACCACGCCAGGGTGCTTTTCGCACTACAGCAGGAGGCATTACCAGATTATCAGCGTTTTTCCTGTGGCTGTTGACCGTATTGATATCAGATGGATACCATCTGAACTGCGGATAGTCAAAACCAACCGGCCAGCCGTCTTTCAGACTCACCTGTCCCTTGCGGTTTTCTTTAGTTTTAACATACTCTGACATTTTGTCTCTCCCCTGTCCTGTTTCCCTGGAAATAACTCACTTCCAGCTGACAGAAATACTATCGGGCAAACCAGAGGACGACTTTTGTTGAGAATAAAACAAATAGTAATATTTTTTTATCAATTCTTCTTTCCCTGTCAGATTGTTTTGATTAATCAGCCTGTAACGAATATACCAGCTGACTACCTCCAATACTTCTGGGCCTGCCAGTTGTGGCTATAAAAAAAACAAGCCGGGTAAGTTCATAACCACCCGGCTTGCAATAATTGCTATCTGATTGTAAATTAAGATATTATCTCAAGAATGACAGCAGCGAAGAATCGCTCACCTCGCCACCGATCTTATAGCTGTTAACCGCCTTGCCGGAAGCAACGCTATTATTGACGATGGAGGCGACATCACCAGCATTGTAGCCAGTATTGGCCAGTGAGCTGAAGTTATAGCCCACGCCGATAACCGTATCAACAATGTCATACTTGACCTGGAACTTACCTACGCTATTGTCTATAGCCATAAGAGCGCCAGTCATATTCCTGGCACTTATGCTCTTGAGACTATCAGCATATACGCCACCGTTAATATTGCCTCGACTGGCCAGTATCTTACCGATCTCGCCATTGAGGGCATAAATATCACCGTTAATATCGCCGCCAACCTGAACACTCTTGATCGAGCCGGTGGCCATAGCACTCTTGGCACTATGGGCCAGATCTTCACGACCTGCCATGATCATTACCTCGTCTATGTTACCCCCGGTCTTTATCGTACCGATCGAGTCATAAACTGAGATATTAGCAGTAATATCCTTTTTAACATTTATGCTCCTGATATCATCATAACTGGTAACAGAAGCACCCAGATCACCATTCTTGATAACAAGGCTGCCAATATTCTGAGCTGATATCTTTCCGCTGGTATAGTCTGTGGCTTGGAAGGTCTTTATATTCATACTGGCCAGATTGAATTCAGCATTTTCGGCGATACTGTCAACCTTTATACTAACTGACTTACCAGCACTCTTAGTGTCCAGTACAGTTATCTTTGAGCCAGCTTCTATGTCGTCCATACGAATACTGCTTAAACTACCGGCGATATTAACATTACCGGTAAGGTCAGCGGCAGTAGCCTTTATAGTTGCCAGACTGCCGGCATATATATCGCCAACACTTACATTACCGCTTATAACTATGCTTGATGCCATATTGGAATCGGCCATCTTAATGCAGGAAATATTGCCGCGGTCTGAACTGCTGTCCAGATAAACCTGTGGGGCAGTTGCAACTGCTGCCTTAGCACCAGCCACAATGTCAGTTGTGTACTTAATTGTCAATCTGACTCGATCACCATCAGGATTATTGAATACATAATAATAGTTATTTCCTGATACCTTTGACGGAGTCAGTAAGTTACCACCACTATTACCCATTACCGTAACTGTCACTGAAGCCTCATCACGATCATTAGTCAACAGCACAAAGTCAGAGACAGGTGAATCGTGAGTATTAGGTTCATAATATATGCCAACTTCTTTTTCAGAACCGGCAGTAATAACTACATTATTCTCAACCAGTGAGAACTGCTCATCAGCACAGACAAACCCTGTTATACTGAGGTCGGCTGTACCGGTGTTTTTCACCGTCACATACTGTATTGACCGCTGACCGATAAGAGTGTCATTGAACATTACCACTGAGCTATCGAGATCAATATCAGGCTCAACAACAGTTGTCGTAATGCTATAGTTAACCTTTTCAGAACCTTCCAGCGTTAAGACACCATTATGTACACCGGCATCGGCATCGCCGGCACTATACATGACAGTAATATAAACCTTATCGCCAGGGTTAAGCACCCTGTCTATATCGACCAGGCCATCAGCATCAACGGCACCATTACTATCAATAAGATAGTAACCAGCACCGGCAACTGATATATTATCGACACGCATTGTTGCCTTACCATCAAGAGTGAAGGTAAAGGTCCTTACCTCTTTAAGCTCATCTGCCGACAGATTATTTGCCACAGCTTTATCACCCAGAGAGATAGCATTATCTGTAATCTCCTTACCGGTATTATCGCTCAGCGAATATTGCGGCAGAGAAACCGTACCACCTACCATTACCTCAACATAGCCATCGGCTTGTGAGCCAATCCGTAATATGCCTGAGTAATCACCAACAGCTTCAGCGATCATATCAACATTCAAATCCAGAGATGTTCCCGGAGCTATTACTATTGAACCACCCTGCATCTGACGATAAGCCGACTCTGACAGTAAACCATCCGGTGTAACAATAAGGGCCTCAAAGCCGTCAACCGGTATAAATGTCTGCACACCGTCAACAAGCTCATAGCGACCAAAAGCCATGCTCTCGATCACGAAGCTATCTGCTGCACCTGGTATTAATTTACCATTTACATCTCGCTCGCCATTGGCCAGAACTACCAGCTCACTGGTATCAGAGGCACGCTGACCGGCCTGATTACCAAATGCCAGCGAATAGTCATTGACAACACCGTTATTTTCGAGTGCCTTGACCAGCGGATTGATACCTGCACCGGTTATAGTCATCGCATATCTGAAATTATCCGCCGGGTCATTACTTCTTATGTATAACTTCTCGCTATAATGACCTACAGACTCAGGATTGAAGCATACTGTAACATCATAGGTCTCTCCTGATTCCAGAGTCAAAGCCGTAATTGTTTCTTCCGTATAGAAAGGCGAATTAACAGCAAAATCAATACCTCTGATTATCAACGGATCCTTACCCTGATTCTTCAGAGTAAGAACAACCTTACTGGTCGGCTCTGCAAGGTTCAGACGCGAATTTGGCATAGCAATAATACCATCGCTGATATTGGCACCTTCGGTAACGACCAGGTCACCGCCGGCTATCTCGCCATGCAGGTCAATATTATAAACAAACTCATCACTGGTTTCTATTCTCAGTTTGCCATCAATACGATATTCATCGCCCGGGGCACTGCCTTCATTAAACTGCTGCGGATTGAACTTAACAAATACCCGCTGATACTGACCAGCAGCTATTACCACATCGCCAACCGGCCAACTGGTTGAACTCTCGTCCAGACTGATATAATAGCCATCAGCCGTATTAAGCGGCAGGGTTATACTGGTAAGGCTCATCGGCTCAGCACTGCGATTGAAAATATCAACGAAGCCAACCTTAACATCATTGAGCGGTATGCCGCCAGCATTGTTAATTGAGTCAAGATAGAACCCGATATAATTAACCGTCGTATCTCCCATACCATCAGCTACTACCAGATCGCTTTCTGAATCTATCAGTAATGCCTGAGCAGGTGTTATGGCTATATCTTCAAATACTGCCACATCGGTGAGAGCGTCCTGGACAAGCTCCGGATCATTCTGCACCAGCTCAACCCGTATATCATATACGCCATCGGCAACTGTTGACGGTATGTCAAGATCAACTGTAAATAACAGTTCATCTGTATTCATCAGGCTCTGACGGTCATATTCACCATCCAGATATGATATCAGGTCAAATGATGCACTGCCATCGGCCAGCATAACAGGTGTCGAAACCCCTTCTGATACCAGATAGAAATTCAGGCTTGCACCGGCATTTACCATACCAAGACCGGCATTCGATATCGAGGTCGCTATACGCAACGATGACCCTGACTGAATATTAGTCGGGAAATCAGCTACTATCTCAGAGTCTTCTATGGCCAGATCTCCTGATACGCCACGACCGGCGATATCAACTGTAATTACTTCTGACTGACCACTGCTGCTTATCAATAGCTTACCAGTATAGTCGCCATAAAAATCTGGCGTAAAGGTCAGGGGCACATCCAGACTCTCACCCGGCTCAAGCACATAAGGCGAACCGGCATAAACAAAACTCGTTACCACATCAGAGGCACGATAATCATATTGCCCATAGTTATACGGATCATCGGGATCAGCTATCAACTGATCGTAACCATCATCATAAGTATAGGTGAAGGTATATGTATCAGCTTCAAGCAGGTTCAGATCAAATTGCTTAATAAAGAACTCAGGCGCATCTGGATCTGTCACATCTGCTTTACTGCTCAAGTCAAACATATAATAGCTGATATAATCACGGTACAGCTCTGTAAATTCATATACATCTGAAAAGACTTCAACACCGGCAGAATTATATACCCGGAATGTAGTATCTGGTGCAAAGCGGAATACGCTATCTGTCGAACCTGGCAGATCTACTTCCCAATCACCCATATCATATATATTTTCATCCAGACTATTGAGCAGATCGACATAATTATTGATATCTACATGATAGAATTCAAAATAACGCTGCAATCTGTCGGCCATCTCCGGCTGCATCGTAACTGAATATCTGCCCGGCTCAGCCAGGGTAACAGTATAAGCGTCACTGCTTATATCATGGGTAAAACCTGCTCCCTCAGACACATCAGTACTTACAGACAGCAAAGGCGTAGCACCAAGAGTGAAATCAACTTTATCTCTGATATCTTCAAAGTGAATATAATATGTGCCTGCTGCCGGTACATTAAAACTGGCGTCCCAGAACATCGCACCACTGAGGTCTAATATTGTATCGCCATATTGGTTATATACCGTCAGGCCACGCAGGTCATTTGTACCTGCTGCTCCCAATGCCGTTATTGTACTGGCTCGCGGAACGCTGAATTTGATCCAACTGGCATCTTTCGGGTCAAGGGTGTATTCCTTATTGAACTGCAATACTGTCAGGCTGTCCAGGTCTGAATAGCCTACCGGATATACCTCTGGCTTTTCATATGAGAAACTGAAATTATCAGCCAGCAGGTCCAGAGAAACAACAATGGTCTGATCACTGGCATTAGCCAGAGTTATAAATTCACTGGCCGAATTGATACCCAATGCCGTATTACCAAAATCAGTAAGACGGTCTATATTGTCATCAGTGGAATCCAAAACCAGCACACTGCCTGTGTACATCAGATAATCACCACTGGCAACCGTTTTGGACGACCCCATTACATCTTTATCTTCATCAATAGTAGCAATTATACTATAAGTGCCTGCAACAGTATCAGCCGGGAGGTTAATCGTATATGACTTGGTATTAGTGCCGGGAACAAGCTCACCGAGCTGGGCAGAACCGATGAGAGCTCCGTCCATATAGAAATTTATATCCAGATTATCACTATTTACCCTTTTACCCGTAAGATTATTCAGGGTAAGGGCCAGCTCAACTGGATTATCGATTGCCACTACATCATTAACCAGCCCCTCGGCGGTAAAGGCATTTGACACTACCAACTGACTTATTGCCAGATTACTCGCTGTGAGTGTCTCACTTTTACCCCGCAAAATCACCTGAGTCGCCTCAGGAGCGTTCTGCTCTTTGAACTTCAGATAACTTTCTACCGTCTGAAACTTGCTCTGAGGATT